>JBKKAI010000472.1:0-19313 GCA_046714815.1 Terriglobia bacterium
TGAACAAGATCACCCCTGCCGACATCTCCGATCCGCAGGAGGTGATCGCGCGCGCCGAAGCATTGAGCCTCGAGCTCGCAACCACGATTACGCCGGGCTTTGAGGCGTTGGTCTTCAAGGCCTCGCGAGGCATCGAGGACATCTACGAACTGACCTACATCCGCAAGGACGGCAGCCGCTTCCCGGCCATCGTGTCGGTCACGGCGCTGCGCGACGATCAAGGCGGAGTCATCGGCTATCTGTTGATCGGAACCGACAATACCGTGCGCAAGCAGGTCGAAGCAGAGCAGAAGAAACTCGATCAACGCCTGCGCGACCAGCATTTCTATACGCGCTCTCTCATCGAATCCAACATCGACGCGCTGATGACCACCGATCCGTCCGGCATCATCACCGACGTCAACAAGCAGATGGAGGGGCTCACCGGTTGCACGCGAGACGAGCTGATCGGCGCCCCGTTCAAGAACTACTTCACCGATCCGGAGCGGGCCGAGGCGGGCATCAAGCTGGTGCTGCGCGAAAAGAAGGTCACCAACTACGAGCTCACCGCGCGCGCCAGGGACGGCAAGAAAACAGTGGTGTCCTACAATGCGACCACCTTCTACGACCGGGATAGGACTCTGCAGGGCGTGTTCGCCGCCGCGCGCGACGTCACGGAGGGCAAACGTCTCGCCCAGGCGCTGCAGGACAAGAACGTCGAGTTGGAGAGGGCCAAGATCGCGGCGGAAAAAGCCAACCTCGCGAAATCGGACTTCCTTTCCAGCATGAGCCATGAGCTGCGCACGCCGCTCAGTGCGATCCTCGGTTTCGCCCAGCTGATGGAGTCCGACTCCCCGCCGGCGACGCCCTCCCAGAAGGCAAGCATTGACCAGATTCTCCACGCGGGATGGTATCTACTGAAGCTGATCAACGAGATCCTCGATCTCGCGCAGATCGAGTCCGGAAAGCTGTCGCTGTCGCCGGAACCGGTGTCGCTGGCCGAAGTCATGGCCGACTGCCAGGCCATGATCGAACCGCAGGGGCAAAAGCGCGGCATCAAAATGACATTTCCCCAGTTCGACGTCCCCTACTTCGTCGGCGCCGATCGGACCCGCTTGAAGCAGGTTCTCATCAACCTTCTTTCCAACGCGATCAAATACAACCAGCCGGGGGGAACGGTGGTCGTGGAATGCACCAGGAACACCCCCGAACGCACTCGCGTCAGCGTCAGCGACACCGGCGCGGGATTGCCTCCGGAAAAGCTGGCGCAGCTTTTTCAGCCGTTCAACCGTCTCGGACAAGACAGCAGCGCCGAGGAAGGCACAGGCATCGGCCTTGTGATGAGCAAGCGAGTGGTCGAACTGATGGGAGGCGTGATCGGCGTGGAAAGTACTGTCGGGGTGGGAAGCGTCTTCTGGTTTGAACTGAGCTCGGCTGCTGAACCACAACTTTCAGCTGACAGAGCCGAACCCACGGCAGTGGCCCAAGCGCAGGTTCAGCATGGCGCGCCGCTGCGCACCCTGCTCTATGTAGAGGACAACCCGGCCAACCTGAAACTGGTTGAACAACTCCTCGCGCGCCGCCCGGATATACGCCTGCTGAGCGCGGTGACCGGGAATCTGGGCATCAAGCTTGCGCGTGACAGCCAGCCGGAGGTGATCCTGATGGACATCAATCTGCCCGGCATCAGCGGTATCGAAGCCCTGAAGATTCTGCGCGAAGACCCGGCAACGGCGCACATCCCCGTCATCGCCATCAGTGCGAATGCAATGCGCCGCGACATCGAGAAGGGCCTCCAGGCGGGATTCTTCTGGTATCTCACCAAACCAATCAAGGTCACTGAGTTCATGGATGTGCTGAACGTAGCACTGGAATTCGCGGAAAAGGCCACCAAATCCAGACCGGCCTGATGTAGGGACTTTGTTTCGAATATCCTTATTACCGCCCCTCGCATGGAGATAGGCATGAAGACAGTTCTCGTCGTCGACGATGATCCCGCGATATTAGCCCTCGCCACAAATCGGCTGCAAGCAGAATCTGTACACACTGTGGTCGCTGACAATGGAGCGGATGGGCTGCGCATGGTCAGAGAACATCGCCCCGACGTCGTGGTTCTGGACCTGATGATGCCCAAGATGCACGGCTACACCCTCATCCAAGAGATCCGCAACGACCCTGCCCTGGACCACGTCAAGCTTTTGGTCACCTCGGCCAAAACCTATGCGTCGGATGTTGAAAGGACCCGGCGGCTGGGGGCGGACCGTTATTTGAGCAAGCCGTATGACTTGCAGGAATTCTGGAGCATTATCGCTGAACTTCTGGAGGTAAAGCAACAGCCTTTTACCGTTCGTTTCTGGGGCACGCGCGGTTCTATTGCGACGCCCGGAGAAGCCACGATAAGATACGGTGGCAACACCGCCTGTACCGAGGTGCGGTGCGGCGAACAGTTGCTGATTCTGGACGCCGGCACCGGGATTCGGGCGCTCGGTGTATCGCTGCTCCGTGAGTTCCAGCAAAGACCTATCAAGGGGCACATCTTCGTAGGTCACACTCATTGGGACCACATTCAGGGGTTCCCTTTTTTCGCGCCAGCTTTCAATCCCAGCAACGAGTTTGCGATCTACAGCCTGCACGGGGCCGAAAAGCCGCTCGAGAAAGTGTTCCGGGGACAGATGGACAGTGACTACTTTCCGGTCCCGTTAAGCGATATGAAAGCACGCCTGGAGTTTTGCGAGTTGGAGGCAGAAGTGCATCTGGGGGAAACTCAGGGTTCCTATGTCTTCCTGAACCATCCGGGCCTTGCCGTGGGCTTCCGCATCTCCTTTGCGGGGCGATCTCTGGTGTATATCAGCGATCACGAGAATTATGGGCGTGTGGCGCCTGGCGGGATCAGTCCGAATTCAATGGACTTGGAGATAGCGCGCTTTGCCGACAATACGGACTTATTGATCTGCGAGGCGCAATATACGGAGGAGGAGTATGCGGAGAAAAGGGGATGGGGACACAGCACTTTCCTGGATGCTTTGGAGCGCGCCGCGCAGGCAAAGGTAAAGCGTTTGGCTATATTCCATCACGATCCCTCTCATGACGATGTGTTCATGGATGGGATTCTGGAATTCTGTCAGAAGACGATTGCGGATCGGAACTATACGTTCTCTTGCTTCGTGGCCCAAGAGGGAAGTTCGATTGAACTCTAGGCTAACCCTGCTGTTTACTTCTCTGCCCAGCTCTGGCGCGGTTCCCAACCGTGCCGGAGGTGGCCTTTGTTCCAACGATTTGGTATTCTGGGAACTCGGAAACATGGAAAGGAAAATCACATGCGAAAACTGCTTCTCATTCTTGTTGTCGCCGCCGGCATGCTGTTCGCCGTTGCGCGGCTTTCAGGCCGGCCGAGCCAGACAGCCCAGAGCCCGGCCGGCAAGAAACGGATCATCTACCCGCCCGAGTTTCGCCCCAACATGAATTTCAGCCCCGGCGTGCAGGTCGGCCGGGCGCTCTACGTCGCCGGACAGGTCGGCAACGATCTAAAGACGGGCAAGATCGCGCCCACGTTCGAGGGCGAGGTGCGCCAGACGCTCGACAACGTCGGCGTCATCCTCAAGGCGGCCGGCATGGATTACGCCAACGTGGTGAACGTCAACGTCTACCTCACCGATATCAGCAAGTTCGACGAGATGAACAAGGTTTACCGCGAGTACTTCAAGGCCGATCGCCCGGCGCGCGCCACCGTGCAGGTGGCCAAGCTGGTGGGCACGGCGCAGATCGAGATCGCCGCGATCGCCCACGAGTGATCAATTCCTAAAGACTCGGCGGGAGATGGCGTCCACATTGCGGAGCTGGCGGGCGGGGTCGAACGCGGCCTCGATCTCGGCATGGTTTTCGCAGGGGCCGTCGGATTTTTTGCCTGGCGAGGGGTGCTGAGTTGCCAGGTTCCGGTCAGGTCCGCGCGCCGGCGAACATTCTCCGTCTTCGACCACTGCGCGTTTCTCAGTCGCCGATGCGGATCAATCTGCCCGCCGCAGAGTCATTGAGCGCCGCAAGGACTGACGGAACTAGCGGCAGCAGGTCTTCGAGCTTGTTTGTGAGGGCCACGAGGATCACGACAACCAATTCTGCCTTCGTTTAGGTTTTGCTGGAACTCAATGCCCTGGTCCGAGGTAAGAAACACCTCAAAGTCGGCTGTCGTGGCTTCCCTGAGCAACACGCCGTTCTTCAGGCCAGCCCACCCTTGCTGTTTGACGGTTCGAGCGTCGTGCCCTTGAGGTACGGCGCCAGTTGTCTTGGTAACTGCTCGTCAAGCAGGATGCGCACGGTCGCTCAGGACATCGTGGGCCGCTTCGAGGGCGGCGACCGCCTGGTCGCGCGACACGGAAGGAAAGGAGTCCAGGAACTCGTCCAGGCTGTAGCCGCCTTCCAGGTAGTCAATGAGATTCCGGAAAGGGACACGCGTGCCGACGAACACCGGTGTACCGCCTAGAATCTCCGGATCGCTGTGAATCACCTCTGTGGCTGCAGGCATCTTGGTTCCTCTCGGACATTGTAGCGCCGCACGCTGACGGATTCAATGGCGGCATGGGCGCGACAGGCGGGAAAGGCGCGACCAGGCGGGCGCGACGCGTGGTTGGGACCGTCCCGTACGATGAATGATGAATGATGAATTGGCGGAGTTCGGATTTCATTCATCATTCATCATTCTTTGAAGACTCGGCGGAAGATGGCGTCCACATTGCGGAGCTGGCGGGCGGGGTCGAACGCGGCCTCGATCTCGGCATGGGTGAGGGCGTTCGAGATATCGGGGTCGGCCAGAACCAGCTCCCGAAAGTCACTGCCGGTGTCCCAGGCCTGCATGGCGTTGCGCTGCACCCAGCGGTAGGCGTCTTCGCGCAGCGCGCCCTTGCGGGCCAGGTCCAGCAGGAGTTGCCCCGAGTAAACCAGCCCGCGGGTCATCGCCAGGTTCTTCTTCATGCGCTCCGGATAGACCAGCAGTTTCTCGACGAGCGTCGCGGCGCGGTCGAGCATGTAGTCCAGCAGGATGGTCGAGTCCGGAAGGATGATGCGCTCAACCGAGGAGTGCGAGATATCGCGCTCGTGCCAGAGCGCCACGTTCTCCAGCGCCGCATGGGCGTTCGAGCGGACCACGCGGGCCAGCCCGCAGATCTGCTCGCAGGTCACCGGGTTGCGCTTATGCGGCATGGCCGATGATCCCTTTTGCGCCGCGCTGAAAAACTCCTCGGCCTCTCGCGTTTCGGTGCGCTGCAGGTTGCGGACCTCCAGCGCGATCTTTTCCAGCGAGGCGGCGATCACCGCCAGAATCGCCACGTAATGCGCGTGGCGGTCGCGCTGGATCACCTGGCTGGATACTTCGGCGACATTCAGCCCCAGCCGCGCGCACACCTTCTCCTCCATCGCCGGGTCCAGGTGGGCCAGCGTTCCAACCGCCCCGGAAAGCTTCCCGACACGCATCTGCTCGGCGGCGGCGTCCAGGCGCGCGAGGTTGCGGCGGTTTTCCGCAAACCAGATGGCCAGTTTCAACCCGAAGGTGGTCGGCTCGGCGTGGACGCCGTGCGTGCGGCCGATCATCAGCGTGTCGCGGAACTCATTGGCACGCGCGGCGAGCACCCCGCCCAGCCGCTCGAGTCCCTGGCGAAGCAGCGCCGAAACCTCCTTCACCTGGAGCGCCTGCGCGGTGTCCACCACGTCGCTCGAAGTCAGCCCGTAATGCAGGTAGCGCGACTCGGGGCCGAGTGACTCGGCGACGCTGGTGGTAAAGGCCACGACGTCATGCTTTACCTCGCGCTCGATTTCGTTGATGCGGGTTACGTCGAAGCGCGCCTTCTCGCGGATGGCGCGCGCCGCCTCCGGCGGGATGATCCCGTGCTCGGCCTGAACGTCCGCCACCGCCTGCTCCACGTCCAGCCAGCGCCGGAAGCGGTTCTCGTCACTCCAGAGGCGGCCCATGGCCGCGCGGGTGTATCGGGCAATCATGCGCCGCCCAGTCTAGCATGCAGCGCAGCCATTCCCGCCCAACCGGAACGGCCAACCGGTTTCCGGTATGCCGGCCATACCGGCCAAGTCCATTCTCACGGTCGCGGCTCGGTCACTCTCATCTGCCAGCCCTTTCCTGAATCTATCACTTTCAAGTCGCGCACCCGTTCCACACTCGGCGTTTGAATGTGCTACGATGCGCGGCGATGCTCACACGACTTGTGATTTGTCTAGTGCTGGTGCTGGCACTGCCGCTCACGACGGCGGCGGTTCAGCAGCCTGCGGCTCCACGCGCAGACGACTGGCTGAAGCGGATCGAAGCGGAGGCGGCGAAGATCGAGGCGCAGATCGTGGCGGTGCGGCGCCAGATCCATCAAAATCCGGAGCTTTCGAACCGCGAAGAGAAAACCGCGCGGCTGGTGGCCGAGCACCTGCGCGGGCTGGGCCTGGAAGTGAAGACCGGCGTGGCGCACCACGGCGTGGTCGCGCTGCTGCGCGGCGGGCGCCCGGGGCCGGTGATCGCCGTGCGTGCCGATATGGACGCGCTGCCGGTAACCGAAGACACGCCGTTCCCGTTCAAATCGCGCGTGCGGACGCAGTACCTCGGCCAGGACGTGGGCGTGATGCACGCCTGCGGCCATGACGTGCATACCGCTGTGCAGCTCGGCATCGCCTCGATTCTCACATCGCTGCGCCAGAACATTCCCGGCACGATCAAGTTCATCTTCCAGCCGGCCGAAGAGGGCGCGCCGCCGGGCGAAGAGGGCGGCGCGAAGATGATGGTGGCGCAGGGCGCGCTCGAAGATCCCCGGCCGCGGGCCATCTTCGGCCTGCACACGTTTTCCGAGATGGCAGTGGGCTCGCTCGGCTACACCGAAGGGCCGGCCTTGGCCGCCGCCGACTTCTTCGAGATCAAGATCACCGGGAAGCAGGCGCACGGCGCGCGTCCAGAGCTGGCGGTGGACCCGGTGGTCGTCGCGTCCCAGGTGGTGCTGGCGCTGCAAACCATCCGGTCGCGGACGCTCTCGCCGCACGAGCCCAGCGTCCTCACGGTGGGCACCATCCACGGCGGCCAGCGCCACAACATTATCCCCGCCGAGGTCACGCTGTCGGGCACGGTGCGCTCGTTCAGCGAAGAGACGCGCAGAACCATCGAAGAGCGGATGCGCATGATCCTCAAAGGCATCACCTCGGCGGCCGGCGCCGGCTACGAGATGGTCCGCTACGAAGGCATCCCGGCCACGATCAACCACCCGGGTCTCACGCGCGAGTCGCTGCCGGCGCTCGAGCGCGTGGTGGGCAAGGGCAACGTCAAGGCCATCCCCCCGACCATGGGCGCCGAAGATTTTTCCTACTTCGCCAACGTTGTGCCGGGGTTTTTCTTCCGCCTGGGCATGGTCAAGCCCGGCACAACTTCCGGCGATCATCACACGCCGACGTTTCTCGCCGACGATTCTTCGGTCGCCGTGGGAATGAAGGCGATGAGCCATCTGCTGGTGGACTATCTGGAACGCCACAAGTGAAATGCAGCCGGGGCGGGCGGGACGAACCCGGAGCGCAACGCTCCGGGTTCGCCGCGCTCCCAGGAATGAGGTCGAATCATGGATGAAATTGCTTTCAAGCGAGGGGCGGAGCTGCTTCGGGACATGCTCGCCGGCCAGGACGAAAAAGCGCGGGAGGCATGGCGCGCCCTCAGTCCCGACTTCGAGAGATACGTGGTCAGTTTCGTGGCCGGCGAGGTCTGGTCGCGGCCCGGCCTGCCGCTGAAGACGCGCTCGCTGGTCACTATCGCGGCTGTGGCGGCGCTGGGCCGAAAAGAGGCGCTGGCGCTCAACCTGCGCATGGCGGTGAATAACGGCGCCACGCGCGAGGAGATCATCGAGACGCTGCTGCAGCTCGCGCCTTATGCCGGCTTCCCCGCTTGCTGGGAAGCGCTGGTGGTGGCCCACGAAGTTCTCAAGTAAACGACGTTCTCAAGTAAATTGACCCGCTATGCGGCTGAGGCGTAGCATGATGGCGATCGGGCTGGCCGCCGGCTTGGCGGCGATTCTGGCGGCGGCCGAGCCCAGGCGGGTCCGCGAAGGACGAAAGCTGTATATCGAGCACTGCGTCGCCTGCCACGCCGTGGACGGCAGCGGCGGCGGACGCGGCGCCGACCTGCGCGGCAAGCTGGAGTACGGCGAAAAGGCGGCAGATGTTTTCCAGGTGATCAAACAGGGAATCCCCGCGATGATGCCTGGGACAAAACTGGACGATCGGTCCATCCGCAAACTGGCGGACTATGTCCTTTACATGAACCGGCGGGCACGAACGGGAACCCGGAGGGCAACGCTCCGGGTTCCGAAGGAGCGCTCCAAATGAAGAATCGCAAGACCGATCCACAACCGGTTCCGCCGCAAGTCGAGAGCGGCTGGGAACCGCGCGTCAAGGGCAAGTGGCTGCGGAAGTGCGACGTGGATGAGTTTCACGGCGGCGGCCTGCCGATCCCGACGCAGGTGGTTTCCAACGAAGAGTTCATCCCCATCCGGCAGACAGCGGCGCAGAAGCGGGTGGAGCATACGCTGCTGGGCCTGGCCGAGCGAGGCGCCGCGCGGCTGGGCGTGGCGCGCCGCGACTTTCTGCGCACCAGTTGCGGCATGGCCGCCGCCTTCGCCGCGATGAACTCAGTATTCGGAAACTACTTCCGCGTCGAGGCCGCCGAGATGCTCGAGCCGGCCGCCGCGCCCTCGCGCCTGCCCAACGAATTCATTTTCGACATCCAGACGCACCACGTCGTAGCCGGCCGCAACATCCCCGCCCTGCTGGGATACCGCCGGCTGGCCGAGCAGTGGAACCCGGTGCTGAAGGACCGCAAGCACGCGATGGACGACCTGTACATCGAGAACTACATCAAGGAGATCTTTCTCGACAGCGACACCGACATGGTGGTGATCTCCGGCTTCCCGTCGCCCACCGACCAGACCAACATCCTGCCGCCCGACCAGATGGTGAAGACGCGCACGGTGGTGGACCGCATCACCAGCTCGAAGCGCGTGCTGGCCCACGGGCTGATCTCGCCCGACCTGGGCCCGCAGAACACCGAGTCCATGCAGGCGCAGGCCGAGCGCCTGAAGATTGACGCCTGGAAGGGCTACACCGGGCAGCCGCTCGGGCCGCGCAAGGACGGCTGGTGGCTTGACGACGAAAAGGAAGCCTACCCCGTCTACGAGTACTCGCGGAAGATGGGCATCAAAAACATCTGCGTCCATAAAGGTCTGCCGCTGGGCGGCTTCAACGTGGACCGCTGCCATCCGCGCGACGTGGTGAAGGCCGCGCTCGACTTCCCCGACCTGAATTTCCTGCTCTACCACTCCGGCTTCAAGTCGCTGAAAGAAGCGCTGCCGGCCGCCGAGGAGGGCTTCACGAAGAATCCGTACGTGCCCTGGGTGTCCGACATCTGCGAGCTGCGCCGCAAGAACCCGAAGATGACCAACGTGTACATGGAGATCGGCAGCACCTTCGGCCAGATGGTAGTGACGCACCCGCTGTTGTGCGCGCACGTGCTGGGGATGATCCTCCAGTCGTTCGGCGCCGACCACGTCCTGTGGGGCACCGATTCCATCTGGTGGGGCAGCCCGCGCTGGCAGATCGAGGCGATGCGCCGGCTGGAGATGCCCGAGGCGTTGATGAAGCAGTTCGGCTACAAGCCGCTCACCAACCAGGTGAAGCTGCAGATTTTCGGGCTGAATTCAGCGCGCCTGTACCGCGTGGACCCCAAGGCCAAGAGAGGGCCGATCCCCGACGATTACGTGGACCGGGTGCGCAAGGAATACCAGGCGTCGGGCGCAGCCATGCCCAGCGGCACTCAATACGGCTGGATCCCCGCCTGACGAATGCGGAATTCGGAAGTAAACCACCAAGACACCAAGAAAACTTTCCTTGGCGCCTGGGTGTCTTTGTGGTTCTTCTTTCCGGCTATTTGTCGTACTGGAGCAGGCTGAAGACGGGGTGGCCGGAGAGCTTCTGGCGGCCGCCGAGGAACGACAGCTCGACGACGAAGCCGAGGCCGGCGATGTCGGCGTCCAGCGATTTTGCAAGCTGGACGCAGGCGCAGGCGGTGCCGCCGGTGGCCAGCAGGTCGTCCACGATAACGACGCGCTGTCCGGGCGTGACGGCGTCCTTGTGGATCTCCAGTGAATCCGAGCCGTATTCCAGGTCGTAAGTGACGCGGGCGGTTTCGGCGGGCAGCTTGCGCGGCTTGCGTACCGGGACGAAGCCGGCGCCCAGGCGGTCGGCCAGGGCCGGCCCGAAAATGAAGCCGCGCGCCTCAATGCCCAGCACCAGATCAATCTTCTTCCCGTGATACTCGGCGGCGATGCCGTCGAGCAGGCGGCGAAAGCCCTCGGCGTTCTTCAGCAGCGTGGTGATGTCGTAGAAAAGAATGCCGGGCTTGGGCCAGTCCGGGACTTCGCGGATCAGCTTCTTCAGGTCTTCCACGGGTTTCCTCTGCATTGCCGGGGCCGGTTGGGGTTCCATTCGTTCTCCTCAGTACTCCATTCGAAAAGTATGACAGGCCCGCTGGGGCGCGGGCCCTTCGTCCACTCGAGTCACGCGCGCGCCGAGCGGCCCCTTTTCCAGGCGAAGCCGCAGGGCGTCGAGCTGCACGTCGCTGCCGACAGCGTACACCTCGACGCTGCCGTCGTGCAGGTTCTTCACGTAGCCGGCGACGTCCAGCTCGCCGGCAGCGTCGTTCGCGAACCAACGATAACCCACGCCCTGCACCCTGCCGTGCACCCGGTAGAGACGCGCGCTCTGTTCTGTCGGCCGTGCAGTCGCGCGGCCTTGGTCTGTCGGCCGTGCAGTCGCGCGGCCTTGTTCTGTCGGCCGCGCAGTCGCGCGGCTTTGCTTCGCGGGCATCGGATCACTTCAGTTTGTTGACGGCTTCGCGCGCGGCGGCCAGCGCGTCGGGCGCCACCTCGTAAACCGCCGGCTCACCTTCGCGCTGCGCGTAGGCCTTGTTGCCGGACTGACCGGCCACCACGGTTTCCTTCAGCTTCTTTTCACCCCAGGCCACGTGGGCGCGCAGGATGGGCTTGTCCAGCCCATACCTGCCGGCGGCCGGAAAAGCGGTGGCGCGCAGCGCCTTCAGCTTTTCCAGCATATCGGTGACGGCGGAGGAGTCGGGCACTTTCTTCGGATCAGAACCCTTCCAGTTGCCGCCGTCCTTGGCCAGCGTCACGCGGCCTTCCGGCGTGGTGGCCTCCACCTGCGTCGTGGTCCAGGTGTCCATGTCGAAGATGTCCTTGTTCCGCAAATCCGCGGCGGACTTCCCCAGTTGCGTGGCCAATTCGGACGAGACGGTGAAGATGGCCTTCTGATCGGAGCTGCGCGCGTAGCGCTTGCCCGACTTGTCCGCGCTGACTCGCAGCTCGTGCGTACCGGACGGGTCCTGGACGCGCAGCGTGATCTCGGGCGCCGCCAGGCCGAGTTTTGCCGACTGCGCGGTGTCCTCCGACTCGACCGCCTGCATCTTGGCGTCCGCCGCCTGGCGAAGCAGGTCATTCACCGCGGCGGCGTCGGCGCGGGCCTTGAGCGGCGCAACGATGTGCCAGCGGTCGTCGGCTTTGGCCAGCTCGTACTTGCCCGATTTGTTCTCGACCCAGGCGCGGCTGGCGGTGGCGCTGTCAAGCTTCACCGCGCTCTTGTCGCGCAGGTCGAACAGGCTCTTGGTGAGATCGGACTTGATGTAACTGGGGATGGTGACGACGCGGGGGCGGTCTTCGGTCCTGGCGTAGACCGAGGCGCCGGTCGGGGTGTTCTCGCCGAGCAGCAGCGTGCGCTGCGCGCCCGGCTTTCCCGGAGGATGGGCCATGAAATGGACGCGGACCTGCGGGGGATCGAGCCCGTAGTCCTTGAGCGACGCCGGCTTTTCCTCGATCGTGTCGCTGACGGTGAGGCCGCCGAGGGCGCCGGCCATCGAAGAAATCGCCGCGTCGTCGGCCACGAGCTCCCGCGGCTCGGTGATCTTCCACTTTTCGCCGGCGCGCTCGAGCTTCACCCTGTCGCCGGCGGCCGGCTCAATCGTAATCTGCCGGATCTGGTCGGCCGCCACGCCGAACAGCTTCTCTTCCGGCTTCGACGCGCCGGTCTTGGTCTCCCCGCCCTTCCTCTTCTCCAGGAAGTAGAGCGTGCCGCCCGCTCCGGCCAAAAGAACCACCGCGATAATGAGTCCACGAACGTTCATGATCGGAAATGCAGGTTCATCGGCGTTTCCACCACACCATGACGCCGCTGAGGATCAGCAGCAGCGGCAGTCCGAAGACGCTGAAGTAGCGCACGCGGGCCATCTGGGCCACGCTGAGGTTGACGCGGCGGTTTTCCGGGGCCTTGGGGCGCACCGAGATCAGGTCTTCGTCGGCGGCCAGCCAGTTGACGGTGTTGACGAACAGGTCGCTGTTGCCGTTGAAGCTGATGTAGGTGTTGGCGGGAAAGCGCGAGCTTCCGAACACCGCGAAGCGGCCTTCCTGTTTTTCGGCGCCCTCGGTCTTGCGCACCGTGCCGGCCACCGCCAGCGGCAGCGGGCCTTTGGGGTCGGTGTCGCGCTTCAGCTCCACGCGCTGCATTTTCGGGTCGAAATTCGTTGACCAGCTTTCCGAGGAGCTCTCAAACAGCGCCTCGACCGAGACGCCGGGCTTCGAGTCCTTGCCGGGCTGCACCGATCGGGCGAAGGGCAGCAGCGTGGCCACGCGGCGCATCTCCCGCGTGATGGCATGCGATTTGTACTGGGTGACGATGGGCATGGTGACGTCGGCGCCGAAGAGCTGATTGATGGGGTTGGTGTCAATCACCAGGTCCTTCTTCAACTCGACGTTCCAGCCGGCCAGCAGATCGCCGAGCTTCTCCGACGTGCCGGGATCGAGCAGGAACAGCGCGTCGCCGCCGCCCTCGACGTAGGCGCGCAGCGCGGCCACCTCGGTCTCGACATAATCGTTTTTCGGGCCGGCGACGACGGCCACCGAGCAGTCGGCCGGAACCTTGGGGTCGCGCAGCAGCGAAATGGATTTCACCGCGTAGGTGGAATCCTCCAGCGCCTTCTTGGCGCGGCTGAAGCCCTGGCGGTCGCTGTCGTCCGGGTCGTGCTCGCCGTGGCCCTCGACGAAGCAGATGTTCTTCGAGCCGGTCTTCAGCAGGCGGATCAGCGCGTTGGTGATGCTCTCCTCGTCGAGCACCTTGGCCTGCTGGCGCCGTTCGCCCGAGGTCAGGATCAAAGTGGTGTCCGGACTGTAGCCGAGCTCGCGCGCCAGCGAGGGCTTGCGATCGGGGTTGACGTAATCCACCGAGAGGCGGCGCGACAGGTTCGAGTAGTTGCCCAGCAGGTCGCGGGCGCGGTCGAACTGGCCTTCGCGGTCGAAGAAGTAAATCTTGACGTCGCGGTCGAGGCCGCGCACCGCCTTGGTGGTCTGGTCGGAGAGGCTGTAGCGCTTATTGGCGGTGAGGTCCCACGACTTGCTGTAGCGGTTGGCGGCCCAGTTCGCCAGCACCAGCAGCGCCAGCACCACCAGGACGTAGGTGGCCAGGTAGGCGCCGTACTTGGTCTGCCGCTTGTGCACCCAGGAAAAACCCTTCATGTTTGTCAGCCCCTCCACCGCAGAGATTCCAGCGAGCGCTTGGTGAGGAACACGCCGAGGAAGATGACGCTGAGGTAATAGACGACGTCGCGCAACTCAATGACGCCCTTGGCAAAATTCTCAAGGTGCGTGGTGAGCGAAATGTAACTGGCCACCTGGCCGACCAGGGTGGTGGAATACGAGCTGACCCAGTCGGCCACCCAGAGCATCAGGAACAGCCCGAAAGTCAGCGAGCCGGCCACGATCTGGTTGCGGGTGAAGGTGGAAAGTAGCATGCCGAGCGAAAGGAAGGAGGCGCCCATCAGGGCCACGCCGAGCAGGCCGGCGGCCAGCGGCTTCCAGTCGGGCTCGCCGAACAGGAACAGCAGCGACAGGTTGGCCAGCGCGGTGGCCATGATGCCGGCGTAGAGCAGGAAGGCGGCGAGCAGCTTGCCGAGGATCAGCTCCATGTCGCGCACCGGCGAGGTCATCAACAGCTCGATGGTGCCGCTGCGCTTCTCTTCGGCGTAGAGGCGCATGGTGATCATGGGCACCAGGAACAGGCTGATGACGCTGAGGTTCATCAGCAGCGGGCGGATCACGAATTCGTTGACGCTCATCGGCATCGGCCCGCGCCCCATCATTTCGCTGCGCATGCCCTGCTGCACGAAGAAGGCCAGCGCGCTGTAGAAAAAGAAGCCGAAGATCATCGCGCCGATGGCCAGCACGATATAAGCGATCGGCGAGGTGAAGTAGGTCTTCAGCTCCTTGCGCGCGATGGTAAGGATGTTGCTCATTCGGCCTCCGATTCGGCGGGGCCGGCCGCTTTTTTTGCGGCCTTCTTTTCGGCCTTCGTCTCGGCCCGCGTCAATTCCAGGAAGATCTCCTCCAGGCTCAGGCCCAGCGTGCGCAGCTCGATCAGGTCCCAGCCGCTCTGGACGACGGCGCGCGCCAGCTCGCCGCGCAGGTCCTGCCCCTTTTCCACTTCGATTTCGAAGGCCACCGGCGAGCCCGGCGGGTTCCCCGCCGGGGTTGCCGGCCCCCGGGCGCCATCGGCGATGTTGTGCGGCTTCACCTTGAGGATGCCGGCCACGCGCTCCAGCTTCTCGCGCACCTGCTCGGGCGGTCCGACCACCTGCAGGTAGAGCGTACCGTGGCCCTGCAATCGCGAAGTCAGGTTGCCCGGGGTGTCCACCGCCACCAGCTTGCCTTCCTTGATAATGATGACCCGCTGGCAGGTGGCCGAGACTTCCGAGAGGATGTGGGTGCTGAGGATGATGGTATGGTCGCCGCCGAGACCCTGGATCAGCTCGCGCGTTTCGATGATCTGCTGGGGGTCCAGGCCGGCCGTCGGCTCATCGAGCACCAGGATGGGCGGCTCGTGGATGATGGCCTGCGCCAGTCCCACCCGCTGGCGATAACCCTTGGATAGTTTGGCGATCAGCGTCCGGCGCACCTCGGTGAGCGCGCATTTCTCGATTGAGTCATCCACCCGCGACGCGATGTTCTGCCGCGAGATGCCCTTGATGCGCCCGACGAACGACAGGTAGTCCGACACCGTCATTTCCGGATAGAGCGGCGGGGTCTCGGGCAGGTAGCCCACGCGGCGCTTCACTTCGAGCGGCTGTTCGAGGACATCGTAGCCGGCCACGGTGGCGCGGCCGCTCGAGGGCGGCAGGAAACAGGTGAGCACGCGCATCGTGGTGGTTTTCCCGGCGCCGTTGGGGCCCAGGAACCCGAGGATCTCGCCGCTTCCCGCCTCGAAGCTGATGTTGTCCACCGCCAGCGTGCGGCCGTAGCGCTTCGACAGTCCTTCTACTTGAATCATCTCCGGGTCGCCATATAGAGTGAGTTTGAGCCGGGCAGTCGGTCAGACAACCATGCTATTCAAAACGTCCTCGGCTGTAAAGATGCGCCTTTGCGGAGTCTGCTAACCGCCCTTCATTTCGCATTCCGCATTAAAGCATTCCGTTCGCCGCGGCAAATCAGGCCTGGTAGCCGCGGGCGGCGATGGCCCACACCGCCTCCACCCGCTCGCCGCGCAGGGCGTACAGCTTGTCGTAAAGGTTGATGCTGGGGTCGCAATGCGGAATGTAGAACTCCAGCCGGTCGCCCAGTTTCACTTCGCGCTCGGCTTCGGAGAGGTCCAGCCGGCCGTGCTCGTCGCCGGCCCAGGAATACTTGATGCCGCGCATGGTGCTGCACTCCGGACCGAAAGGCCGGTCGGTGGAGAAGGCTTTGTAGCCGGCGTCCACGATGGCGGTCTTCGGCGACGACTTGCTGATCACGGTGGCCACTACGGTGAGCGTCGGCGCAAAGTCGGTGTACACCTCGCCGCTCTGGCCGCCGATGCGGCGGTAATCCACGTCCATGAAGATGTAAGAGCCGGGCTGCAGCTCGGTGATGCCCTCGATGCCGGAATCAATGTTATAGGTGCCGGTGCTGCCGCCGGTGAGCAGCGGCGTCTCGATGCCGGCCTTCTCGAGCATGTGGCGCGTTTCCACCGCCTGGCTCATGGCGCTGCGCGAAACTTCACGGCGCTTCTCGAAGCCCACCGCGTGGGCCGCGTGCCCGGCATAGGCCTGGATGCCGCGAAACTTCAAGCGCGGCAGCTTGGCGAACTGCTGCACCAGGTCCACGGCGGGCTGGCCGGGCGCGACGCCGGTGCGGCTGCTGACGGCGAGGTCCACCATCACGTTCAGATCCACGCGCGCCGCCACCGCGGCTTCGGAAAGCTCGGCGGCGCCCGCGGCGTGGTCGGTGACCACCATCAGGTCGGGGTTGGCGCGGGCCAGCTTCACCAGCCGCTTCAGCTTCGGCCGGCCGACCAGCTCCGAGGTAATCAGCAGTCCGCGGATGCCGTGCGCCGCCAGCACTTCGGCCTCGTACAGCGTGGAGACGCAGACGCCCGACGCGCCGGCGCGCATCTGCGCCCGCGCGATCTCCGGGCACTTGTGAGTCTTGCCGTGCGGCCGCAGCGCGAGCTTCGACGCCTTGGCGTGAGCGGCCATCCGGGCCACGTTCTTCTCGAACCCGTCCAGGTCGAGCAGCAACGCGGGGGTGGCCAGGTCGTGCCTGCTGAGCTTGTCTGATTCCATTTTCCTCCCAGCCTCGCCGCGCAGGCTCAACGCCCGGCCCGCGCCGGACAGCGCCGCCGGCGCCGCCACCAGTGACAAAGAAGAAGCCAGGAAGTGCCTGCGCGATCCGCCTCGGTCCATAACAGCCTCCCGAACAAGAGATGTGGTGCCGTATTGTACATGGACTTTGGCCCCATAAACTCTGTTAATATTCGCGTAACTTCCATGGCCACCCATATCCGTGCCGGGGTGCTCCTGCTGCTCCTGGGCTTCATCCTTGTGCGCTTCGCGCAGCCGTATGTGCACAGCTACCAGTTTGATAGGCTGGTGGACCAGGAAGTACTGGCTTCGAGCCAGCGCGCCCAGGCCGGCCAGATCCATCGGCGTCTGCTCGAACAGGGCCGCTCGATGGGCTTTCGCATCAACCCCGACGACATCGAGGTGGAGCGGTTGGTGCGTGGCTTCCGTGTGAGCGTCAAATACGCCGCGCCGCTTGATCTGTTCGCCTACAAGACACAGGTGGAGTTCGACTACGCGGCCAGCACGGCGTCGGGGCAACTGGAGTGACCGGCCGTGAGGTGAGCGGGGCGGGGGCGAATTGGAGATGAAGCCGGGCGCCGGGCTGTCGCGCCGCAGCTTCCTGACTCTGCCGCTGGCGGGTCTGGCACGACCGCGCGCGACAGCCGATTCCCGACGCCCCAACATCGTTTTTATCCTGGTGGATGATCTGCGCTGGGACGAGTTGGGCTGTACCGGCCATCCCTTCGCCGCCACGCCGCATGCCGACCGGCTGGCGCGCGAAGGCGCTCTTTTTTCCAATGCCTTTGCCACCACGCCGCTCTGCTCGCCCAGCCGCGCCTGTTTTCTCACCGGCCAGTATGCCCACACGAACGGCATCACCGACAATACCAATCGGTCCGCCCGCAGTCATCACCTGGTTACGTGGCCGCGACTTGTTCATGACGCCGGATACGAGACCGCCTTCCTGGGAAAATGGCACATGGGCAACGACGACTCGCCCCGGCCCGGTTTCGATTTCTGGGTGAGCTTCCGCGGGCAAGGCGAAAGCATCAACCCCGACCTCAATGTAAACGGGCGGCAGGTGAAGGCGCGCGGGTATATCACCGATATCCTCACCGACTACGCTGTCGAGTTCCTCGAACGCCGCCGCGCCGGGCCATTCTGCCTGTACCTGGCGCACAAGGCCATCCATCCGAATATCCAGCAGCGCGACGACGGCAGCGTGACCGGCAGCCTCGACGCCGCCGGCGGCAGCCCGGAGCATGCGCTCCAGGCCGCCGGCGCGTTCATCCCGGCCGAGAGGCACCGGATGTTGTACGCCGGCCGGCAACTGCCGCGCCGCGCCAGCTTTGCCAGGCCGCCGCGGGGCAAGCCGGCGCTGGAGCGCACGATCGGCGGCCTGCCCCCGCTCGGCCCGGAAACCGTCACCGGCGACGAAACCATCCGCAACCGGATGCGGATGATGAAGGCCGTGGACGAAGGACTGGGCCGGGTGCTCACAACACTCGAAAAGACGGGGCGGCTGGATGACACGCTGGTGGTTCTCACCAGCGATCACGGCTACTTCTACGGCGAGCACGGGCTGGACGCCGAGCGCCGCCTGGCATACGAAGAGACCATTCGGATCCCGCTGGTGATGCGTTATCCGCGGCTGTTCGCGCGCCGGCGTGTGGAACGATTCGCTCTCAGCGTGGATATCGCGCCGACGATGCTCGCCCTGGCGGGCGCGGCGGACCCCGGCGGGCTGCACGGCCGCTCGCTGCTCCCTTTGCTGGGACGCAACCGGTCCGGCCGGACGGAGTGGCGCGACGCCTTCCTGGTCGAGTACTTCTCCGACACCGTCTTTCCCCGAATTCGCAACATGGGCTACCAGGCCGTACGCACAGCGCGCTGGAAATACATCCACTACACGGAACTGGAAGGTATGGATGAGCTCTACGATCTTCGCAACGATCCTTATGAGATGAATAACCTCGCCCGTGACCGCGCGGCGCGGGACCCGAAGGCCGCGGCGAAGTCCCGCCTGCGGCAGCTTCTCATGGAGACGGGCGCGTAGGGACCGGCCGCGCGGCCGCCTCCTTTCCTCGGCTGGCTTCCCAAAGAGCTTCCAGTTCCGGGAGAGCGAGCCGGTCCGGCGGCCGGCCGGCGCACGGCGCCGTGCACTGCTTCCAGATTCTTCATTGCCTCTTGCAAATCGAGCAGGCGTTGCTCGGGGGAGCGCTGGAGCCGCTCGATGAGCAAAGTCAGGTCCACGCCAAAATCACGCGCCGCGGCGTTCGCAGGCGCTCGACCGGGCTTGCCATGATCCCAACTGTAGCGCATCCGGCGCCGCGCGGCGCGCAGCGCCTTCGTGATAAAATCAGACCTTCCCCCGCGGAAGTGGCGGAACGGCAGACGCAGCGGACTCAAAATCCGCCGCCCCAAAAAGGCGTGAGGGTTCAAATCCCTCCTTCCGCACCAAGTTCCGGCGTTTCAGGGTAACTCCAGCAGTTGGATCTCGGGCAGCCGTTCAAAGCCCCGGTCGAAGCTTGCCACCTGAGGCACTTCGTTGTTCAGCATGACCACGACATGAATCGCGTCGCGCACGCCGATGCCAGGGCGATTGCAGACCAGTTCCTTGGCGCGGTCGGAGTCGGCCAGGGTCACCGGGTAGACGACGGAACAG
>JBKKAI010000473.1:0-5249 GCA_046714815.1 Terriglobia bacterium
CCCCATGAGCGTGCCAGCCTGTTCTGCCTGTTATCTTGCAGGCGGAAACAGGCAGGCTGCGCCTGGCGGGCGCACCCGTTCGCAGCGACCGACACCTCGCCGCGATCGTCTCAACACCTGAATGAAAGTGCCTCTACTGAACAGCCACCGCACTCCAAACCAGAGCCGTCAAGATTCCAGACCCAGTTAGCTGCTGATTTGGCATTTGCTGACGGAGATTACACGGCTGATGTCAACACCGGCCGGTCGAGCCCTGGTCACTGCCGTGCCTTGCGGAGGTCCTGAAACCGCTTCATTTCGCGGCCGGCATCGGCGGCCCGCCCCAACTTGCGGTAAACCTGCGCAAGCTGATAATGCGCGGACTCGGCCAGGCGGGACGCCTGCTCGCGATCGAGCACCTGCCGGAGCAGCTTTTCCGCTTGAGCGAGATCGCCGGCCGCGGCGGCCGCCTTCCCAAGCTCCAACAGGGTCTCGGGCATGCCCGGCTGCAGGCGGTCGGCCCGCTGGAGTTCCGCCAGCGCCGCGGGAACCAGGCCGCGATTCAGCAACACAACACCCAACTGGTAAGCAGCGGCGGCGGAACCGGGAGCCAGCCGCGCTTCCTCGCGAAACTCGCGCTCGGCGCTCTGGTAGTCTCCCGAACCCAGATACAATTCGCCCAGCGCGAGATGCACTCCGCGCAGGTCCGGCCGAAGAGCCAGCGCGGCGCGATACTCCTTTTCCGCTGCTTCCCGGTTGCCGGCCGCGGCGTGAGCCTCGGCGGCCACTTGCCGTGTACGCGCCGACGCCGGACTCCGCTCCGCCAGCCGGTCAAACAACTGCTTCGACAGGAGTCCGAGCGCCTGGCTCAGATAGTAGAGCAGATCGGGGTCGTCGGGTTTTCTCTGGAGGGCAGCTTCCAGCCTGTCAATCGCCTCGCGCGTTCGGCCGGACTCGAGCAAGGCCACGCCGAGCAAGTCTTCGCCGCCGGGGACGGCCTGGGCCTTCTCCAGGTGGGGAACCGCCTGCGACGCGTAGCCCTGCGACAGCAATGCCACACCCAGCATGGCATGCGCGCCCGGCAGGTCCGGACTGAGTTCGAGCGCCTGGCGCAGAGAGGGAATTGCGTTATCGTAATCCTTTTTCTCAAAGTAGACGGCGCCCAGGTTGACATGCGCCGCCGCCAGGTTCGGCGCCAGTTCCACGACGCGCTGAAACTGTCGGATCGCCCCATCGAGGTCGCCGGCCTGCTTGGCCTTCAGCCCGGCGTCCACGTGGTGTCGCAGGTCGGGAGGCGTCTGCAACCCGGAGCAAGAAGCCACGGGTTGCAGCGCGAGCGACATCGCCATTGTCGCCATTGTCGCCATTGTCGCCATCGCCGCGATCATTCCTTCTCCTTCACCGTCACGATCCGATCGGCCGCGACGTTCTCGATAACTTGTTTCTTGCCGCCGGGCCAGACGATTTCCACGGCCGCCTGTTTTTCCGATCCCATGCCGAAGTAGAGGCGTTCATCGCTTGCCGAGAGGTAGCTGCCGGAGGCGCTGGCATACGCCCACTGCTTCCCCACCTTCACGATCGCCCCAATTCCAGCCCGGTTGCCGTGGAGGCCGGCGAGCTTGAGCGTCAGCCAATGATTCTGCCCCCCACGATTCAGAAGCACTATCGGGCGCCCGCCCAGCAGCGACACGACGGCATCCACGTACCCGTCGTTGTTCAGGTCTCCGAAGGCCGCTCCGCGTCCGGCAACGCTGGGCAGGTGCGCCAGCACCGACGTTTCAAACCGACTCGCCTGATTTTCGGCCGCGCCTCCAGTCGGGGCGCTTTGTCCCGCCGGGGCGCTTTGCCGGAACAGCGCCGGAGGCTCCAGGTACCGCAGCCCGGAATGGATCTTTTCCACGTTATCCAGAACGTGGCTTTGGGCCACGAACAGGTCCTTCCAGCCGTCGTTGTCGAAATCATAGAGTCCTGCGCCCCAGCCCGAATTGCGCGCCGTCAGAGCCGCCAGGCCGGTGGTCAGGCTCGAATAAGAGAATTGGCCGCCGCCCTCGTTCCGGTACAGTGCGTATTTCTCGAGAGCGAGGTTGGTGACGGCGATGTCGGGACGCCCGTCGTTGTCGTAGTCGGCGAACGCCACGCCCATTCCGGCGTAGGACTGCCCGTCGTCGGAAAGCGCGACGCCACTGGGGAGCGCTCGCTCTTCGAAGGTCCCGTCTCCTTTGTTGTGAAACAGAAACTGTTCCATGCCGTCGTTGGCGACGAAAATATCCGGAAAACCATTGCCGTCAAAGTCGTTAAACGCAACCCCGAGGGCCTTGCCCTTTGCGGAGGCAATGCCGGAGGGCTCGCTCACATCCCGAAACCGCCCCCCTCCTTCGTTGTGAAAGAGGATATTGGTCACGCCTGCGAACTTGCCGGGCCGGCAATAAGCATGAAACGGCGTTCCGCAAAGGATGTTCCGGCTGATGTCCCAGTCCAGATAGCGCGTGACGAACAGGTCCAGTTGCCCGTCGTTATCAAAGTCGAAGAATCCGGCCGAGGCCGACCAGCCGCCGGCGGCAACGCCGGCCTCGGCCGTCACATCGCGGAACGCGCCATTTCCGTTGTTCCGATACAACGCGTTGCGCCCGTAGTTGGTGACATACAGATCGGCGAACCCATCGCCGTTGTAATCGCCAACCGCCACCCCCATTCCGTAATTGTTCCCGGCGTCCGCCAGCCCCGCGGCCGCCGTGACATCGGTGAAGCTGGCGTCCGGGTTCTGGCGATAGAGCCGGTTCCAGAAGGCCGGCTCCCGGCGGGCAAAATTGGCGGGGAGCTTCACCGGGTCTTCCAGCTTTCCGCTGTTCACCAGAAAGATGTCGAGGCGCCCGTCGTTATTGAAATCGAGCAGGGCTACGCCGCCTCCCATCGTTTCGATCAGGTACCTCTGCGAGGTGGGCGAATTGCGGTGGGCGAAATCAATGCCGGCGGGGCGGTAGATTTCCAGGATGGCAAGCGCGGCACAAAGGATCGCCGTTCGGGTCACCGGAAGTCCCCCGCGGGTATTCTAATGCAGTGGGCGGCCCTGTTCCGCCCGGCCCGCACAAATCGTTGGCGAGGCGACAGGCGCTTCGCTCGGGATGACAGGGCGGACCCCACTAGGCCGGGAGACCTCTGAGCAGCGACTTGGCGCGGCGAAACCAGGGTCGCTCACGGCGCTGCTGGAATCCGGGCATGCCGCGCTTTTTGGCCAACAAGCTCTGCGCCCAATCGCGCGCCTCGGCACAGCGATTCTGACTGGCGAGGAACTCGGCGTAGTTGTATTGCGTCTCGGAGAGTGTGGAGACGGCGGTGACTTCATGGAACAGCCGGCCGGCTTTATCGGCCTGGCCGGCCTTGGCATAGGCGTGTGCCAGCAGGCCGGCCGGACGGTACAAGTCGTACTTGGGCTGCGCCTGGACCACTCGCTCCAGGTCGGCGGCGGCGGCGGTGAAATCGCCGAGCATCACCGCACAGATCCCACGGCGGTAGAACGGGTCGAGCGAATCGGGGCGCGCCGAGATGGCCTTGTCGAAGCAGGCCTTGGCCGGGGCATACTTGCCATCGTCGAGATAGAGGCCGGCGAGCTCTTCGTAGTTGCCTGCCGAGGGATTCAACGCGACGGTGTTCTCCAGCTCGCGGATGCGCTTGCGGCGGCCGAAGAACTGGAAGGAATCGGCGAACAGCTCGCGGTCGGGGACAGCCTCGATCACCAGGTAAACGAGCGCGCCGAGCGCGCCTCCGAAAATGATAATGAAGATCCACCAGGTGTCCGGACGGCGGCGCAGGAAGTGCAGGATGGCCAGCACCTGCAGGATCGCGCCGTAGCCGAAGAAAAGTTCCATGGGAAGAGCGGAAGAGCGAAAGAACGAAAGATACACCGAGTTTCGCTAAGAGGGAAGTGCGGGCGAGGAGTTGCGAGGAGTTGCGCGAGCTACGCGTCCCCGCAACCGGGGCGGGTTCGCCGCGGCGAACCGCGCCCCCAGGATAAATCTAGAAAAGCAGTCGAAGCGCGAATTGCACCAGGCGCGGATCGTTGAACTGGCCGCTGATCACGCCGAACTGCGGATTTCCCATGGCTGTTCCGGGGTAACCGAACCGCACCCGGTTGAACAGGTTGAATATCTCGGTGCGGAACTGCAGGCCAACGGTTTCCGTAATCTGGGTGTTCTTGAAGAGGGTGAAGTCGTAGTTGTTGATGCCGTGAGACCGCGTGTCGGGCATGGTGCGGGAGGAATTGCCAAAGGTGAACGACGGCGGCAGCGAGAAGGCCGCGGTGTTGAACCACTGGCTGAGACGCGACTGGGCGGAACCTTCCCGGTCGGCGCTTTGCCCGGTTCGGTTGGGCCGCTGCCCGCCGCCGAAGGAGTTGGACGTGTTGACGGCCACACCGATGGGCAGCGGGTTTCCGGACTGGAACGTCGTAACCCCGTTGATGCCCCAGCCCGAGATGAGCTTGCCGGCAACACCGGTGGCGTTCCCGCCGAATCGCTGGCCTTTGCCGAATGGCAGGTCAACGATATAGCTGATGACGGCGCGGTGCGGGGTGTCGTAGAGGGCCAGCGAGCGCTCCGCGCGGATATTGTAGTTATTCTGGACGCCGCCCGCTCCACCGCCCGGCTCCAGCCAGCCGGTCAGCGTGTCCGTATCGCTAATCAGCTTGGACCAGGTGTAGGCGCCAAGGATGGTGCCGCCACGCCTGAAGCGCCTTTCCAGTTTGAACTGGGCGGAGTGATAGGTGGAGTTCCGGTTGGGCGGGGCCTGCATGGCGAACCCCGTGTATTGCGGATAGGGCCGCAACAGTTGTCCGCGTGCCACACTCGGCTGCGCCAACGTACCAATCTGGACGTGGCCGAAGAAGGGGTTCGGAACCTGGTCCTGCAGGCTGGCGCCGAGCGACATGAACTGCGGGGGAAGCTGGTTCAGTTGCTGGGCCGGGCCGGGCAGGTGCGTACCCTTGGCGCCGGCATACGCCGCCGAGAGAGCCATGCCGCCCGGCAACTCCCGCTGCACGTCGAAGTTCCACTGCTGGGTGTAAGCGTGCGCTTCGTCGTAGACCGCCGCTGTAATTCCCTGGCCATTGAGGAGCTGCTGGAGGTTCGGGCTCCGGCCGGGAGGCGCAATCAGGCCGTTTGGGAAGGGGTTGCGCAGTCTGTCATTGGGAGTGGTGGAGCCATCCAGAGTGCCGAGAAACGGGGTGGTGTAGGCGTTAGACAAGTCGCCGTTCGGCGCAAAGCCGAAAGCAACGT
>JBKKAI010000474.1:0-5000 GCA_046714815.1 Terriglobia bacterium
GAGTATGCCCATGGCCGCTGAGGCGCGGTTCGTTCATCATGAGGGGGCGCCATGTTGGGAACCGAGCAGGGGCACAGGTCCGCGCCCCAACAGGATTTGTCGGGCCTGCGCTTGCTTGGGGTGCAGAAGCTCCAGGGTCCCAGGGGAGCGAGCGCGTGATGGGCATCGGGGACCTGGTCGAGCGTTACAAGACGAAGGCGACCCAAGACGGGGCAGACTCCGAGGCGTTCGTGTTTCAGCGAAGCGGCATCCTGGCAAGCCGTTGTGGGATGCGGTGTGCAACGCGCTCCACCAGGCAGCGCAGGCTGAAGGCTGCTGACTTCTCCGGACTCGGACCGCACTCGTTCCGTCGGGCGAATGTCACTTGGCGGCAGGAGGTGGGCGGGAGCGCGATTGATGACGTAGTCGCGGAGCACGGCCTTTCCGGTTTCAAGGTCGCCGTTGATGATGCATTCGACGGCCTCCCGCAGAAGGGCCTGGCGGAAATCCGGGTCGCGCTGCGCCCGCGCCCGGATAGTTTCCTTGAAGTTGTGGCTAAGCGGCATTACGGGGTCTCCTGTTTCTTTCTTCGTTTGTAATCGGCCCAACATTCCTGCGCGGCCTGAATGTCCTTGTTCTGGCGTTTCTTCGTGCCGCCTCCAAGCAGGATCACGAGCATCTCTCTGTCTTTGCCGAAGTAAATGCGGTAGCCAGGCCCGAAGTCGATCTTGTATTCATAAACGCCGGCGCCGACGCCCTTCGCCTTCGAGAAATTTCCCTGTTCCATCCGCGCGAGCGCGATCGTCACTTTGGCGGCGGCCGATGCGTCGAGCCCTTCCAGCCAGCCCGCGAACCGTTTATTACCGTTCTCGTCAATGTAGCCGCGAAGTTCGAGCACTCAAGGATATGGTAACAATTGTGTTACCAATGGTCAAGATGAAGGATAGCTCACTCTTCGAGTATGACGGTTGTGCGACCGACTCCAACGCCTCGGACGGCGCCTCCTTGACGTCGCCCAGCAACTGGATCGCATCCCTGCGGCCGAAAAATGAGGAAAGATTGGCCGGTCATGTCGCACACCCGCCGGCGGCGGCGCGAGCAACTTCCGCTTGGCTTTCGACTTATAATGAGCGCGTGAAGCTGGCGCTGGGACAGATGAATTCCACGGTTGGGGACCTGGCGGGAAACGCCGGCAAGATGGTGGAGTTCGCCGGGCGCGCACGGCGCGCCGGCGCCGACCTGATTATCTTTCCCGAGCTCTCCCTCTGCGGATACCCGCCGCGCGACCTGGTGGAAAAACCGGTTTTCCTCGAGCGCAACCAGGAGCAGTTGGAGCGGCTGGCGCAGGAGGCGGCCGCGCTGAACATCCAGGTGATTTGCGGTTTCGCCGGCCGCGCGCAGGGCGAGACCGGGCGGGCCGCGGCCAACTGCGCCGCGCTGCTGGCCTGTGGCCGCGTCCAGTTCCTGCAGCGCAAGATGTTGCTGCCGAACTACGATGTCTTCGACGAGATGCGTCATTTCGCGCCGGCCGAGACCCAGGGCCTGGTCGAGATCGGAGGCCGGCGTGTGGCGCTGACCATTTGCGAGGACGCCTGGAACGACAAGAACTTCTGGAGCAAGCGTCTGTATGCCCGCGACCCGGTCGAGGAGTTGGTGGCGCAGGGCGCCGATTTTCTGATCAACATTTCGGCCTCGCCCTACTGGGTGGACAAGCGGGCGCTGCGCCACCGCATGATCGAGGCGCTGGCGCGCCGCCACCGCATTCCGGTGGTGCTGGTGAACCAGGTGGGGGGGAACGACAGCCTGGTCTTCGACGGCTCGAGCGCGGTGGTGGATGCCGAGGGCGTTACCCGCGCCCGGGCGCTCGCCTTTGACGAGGACCTGGTGATGTATGACGCCGCGGCCAACCGGGGCGACCTGCGCGACCTGCTGGATGACGAGTGTGAGGCGGTGTACCGCGCGCTGGTCGTGGGCACCCGCGACTACGTGCGCAAGTGCGGCTTCGAGCGCGCGCTGGCCGGCCTGAGCGGCGGCATTGATTCCTCGCTGGTGGCCTGCATTGCGGCCGAGGCGCTGGGCGCCGCCGGCGTCACCGGCGTGGGCATGCCAGGACCTTTCTCATCCACAGGCAGCCTGGACGATGCCCGCGCCCTGGCCGAGGCGCTGGGGATCCAGTTTCGCGTGTTCCCCATCAGCGACACCTGGCGCAGTTACCTCGACGCCCTGGATCCCGCCTTTGCCGGCCAGCCTTCCGGGGTCGCCGAGGAAAACCTTCAGGCCCGGATCCGCGGAAACCTCCTGATGGCCCTTTCCAACAAGTTCGGCGCGCTGGTGCTGAGCACCGGAAACAAAAGTGAGCTGGCCGTCGGTTACTCGACGCTCTACGGAGACATGGCCGGCGGGTTGTCGGTCATCGCCGACATCCCGAAGACCATGGTCTACCAGCTCGCGCGGGTGGCCAATCGCGCCGGCCACCAGCGCGGCGCGATCCCGGAAAGCGTCTTCGAGAAACCTCCCTCGGCCGAGCTGCGCCCCGATCAGAAGGACACCGATTCCCTGCCGCCTTACGATGTGCTTGACGTAATCCTCAAGGACTACGTGGAGAGCTTCGATTCGCCGGCGCAGATCGCGGAAAAACGCAATCTGCCCCCCGGCCTGGTGCGCGAAATCTGCCTGCGCGTGGACCGCAACGAGTACAAGCGCCAGCAGGCGGCCCCGGGGCTGAAGGTCACCTCGAAAGCCTTCGGCATTGGCCGCCGCTTCCCCATTGCCCAGCGTTTTTTCGAGTAGCGCCCGGCAGCGAATCCGCAACGTCCTCTTCGTAAACTTTTTGCCTTTGTGGCTTTGTGATGTCGTTTCGGCCTTACTCGATCTCGGCCGGCGCGATGGTGGCCGGTTCGGCGTCAGTTCTCGGTTTTCAGGAATTCGAACCGCTCGACGGCAGCCGCCACGCCGGTGCGGCCGGCCGGATCGGTTTTCACGCGGACCACGCGGGCCAGGCAGCGCATCCGGATGCCGGCGCCGTTGCAAATCTCACCAGGGATGGTGACGACGCACTCCATCGGCGAGCCGGGCTTCAGGTTCCTGGAAATGGTAAACGAGATGCCCGTTGCGCTGATGTCCGTGGTGGAAGTCTCTTCCGCGGGCTCCGCCGCCGAGGGCAGGAGCACCTGAACCGGCAACGTGAGGTTGAATCGCCGGTGGACTCTGCGGTCGCTCCCCTCGATCATGCCTTTCTCTTATACCGCCGGTTGGCCCCTCGCGCAAGACCCGCAGTTGGGAGGTGAGGCGCCTCTGGCGGCGCCGGCCAAACCTTTGATATGCTGGTTGTCACATGGACATGTTTTTCTTGGCTGGCGTGATCGGATTTTTGTTGGCCGGCCTGAACATCTTTCTCTACCGCAAGGCGCGGAGGCTGGTGCTGCGCTGGCGCGCCGGCCGCGTTGCTGAACGCTGGATCATTTTTCTGCGCGCGGGCTTCCTGCTGATGAACGCGCCGTACCTGGCGCTGGTGCTGATCTGGGCGGCCGGAGGGCGGCTTCACCAGGTGCCGGCGCCGGTGCTCCATTCCTTCTTTTATCCGTTTTACGCCTGGGTGGGGATGCTGGTGGCGTTCCTTTGCCTGGCTTTTCCCACCGACCTGCTGGCGGGGATCTTCTTCGGCATCCGCTGGCTGTTCCGGCGCGCCATTCAGCCGGCGGCCGGCGCTCAGCCCGTGGCGGCGGCGGTGATTGCGCGCCGCAACTTCCTGGCAACGGCGGCGGCCGTCGTGCCACCGGTTCTGTTCGCCATCTCCACACGCGCCATTTACGGCTCCGATGATCTGGAGATTTCGCCGCTGGTCGAAATCCCCGTGAAGGGGCTGCCGCGCGCCTTCGACGGCTTCACCATCACCCAGCTTTCCGACCTGCATGCCGGCGCCTATATCCGCGAGCGGGAGATGGCCCGTGTGGTGGACCTGGCCAACGGCCTCGGCTCGGACCTGACCGTAATCACCGGCGACATGCTCGATTCCAGCCTCGATATGCTGGGCGCCGTCCAGCGAGAGCTGGGACGCCTGCGCGCGCCGATGGGCGTCTTCGGCATCCTGGGGAACCACGACTACTATGCCGACCGCCGCCGCTCAAACTATCCCGGCTGCCTGCGTATTATCGCCGGCCTGGAGGCCGCCGGTGTCCGGATGCTGCGCAACCAGCGCGCCAGCCTGCGAGTGGACGGCGAAGAATTGCTGCTCATGGGTCTGGACTGGACGGGGATGCCCCGCGGCAATCCGAACCTGTATATGGGTCCGGCCACGCGCGCCGCGTTGGCCCAGACATTGGAAGGCTACCAGGGTAACGCGCCGCGCATCTTGCTGGCCCACCACCCTCACGTGTTTTACGAAGCGCCGGAATTCCACGTGGCGCTGACGCTGGCGGGCCATACGCACGGCGGCGGACAGGTGGTCATCGCCGAGCACAACGGCCGCCCGCTGGCGCTCGGCTCCACCGTTTTCCGCTACCTGAGCGGCCTCTACCGCGAGGGCAACCACTATCTGTACGTCAACCGCGGGATCGGCGTGGTGGGCCTGCCGATCCGCATCAAGTGCCCGCCCGAAATCGGCCGCTTCCGCCTGGTCCGCTCCTGACCTGCGGCCCTTACCACCCCGTCCGCACCTGCCTGAATTGTCGAATACGCTCATCTTTGGTTACGACGGCGGCGGAGTGCTGCAAAGCCGCGGCGACGATCAGCCGGTCCGCCGGATCTGCCCGAAAAGTCTTCGGAAGGCTTGCCGCCGCGACTGCGATTTCCGGAGTGACAGGCAGGAGCGTCGCCCGGGGCAGGGCCAGCGCCTGGCGGATCCAGCCAAGAACATCGCGATCAAACGTCAGCCGCCTTTTTTGCACGAGCATCGCAATCTCCCAACAACTGATGGCGCAAACACCGAACTGGTCGGCCTGCTCGATCGCCCTGCGGGATTCCGGGGAAAGTTTGTCGGGTTCGGCCACCCACCAGATCCACGCATGAGTATCGAGAACGAT
>JBKKAI010000475.1:0-6012 GCA_046714815.1 Terriglobia bacterium
GCGAGGCGCTGCGCGATCGGGGGCACAGCGTCCTGCTCTGCGGGCCGGAGAATTTCGAGAGGCTGGCCGGCGAGCGCGGCATCGAATTCCGCCCCGGCACGGAAAGTTTCGAGACGATGCTCCTCCCCGGCAATGAACGTGCGATGTTGCGCCGGCTGGCGGCCAACACCGGCCATCACTTCTCGGCGCTGCGCGAGGCCTGCCGCGGCGCGGACGCGCTGGTGGGCGCGATGCTGCAGTTCGCCGGCCCGTCGGTGGCCGAGGTCCTCGGCATCCCCTATTTCTACACGGTTTTCTGTCCGGCCATGCTGCGCTCCGATCATTCGATGCCCATGGGCGTGTTGCCCTGGCGGTTTCCGCGCCCGCTCAACCGGGCGATGTGGGCGATGCACGCCGGCCTGTGGAACATGTTTTTTCGCCGCCGCACCAACCGCGAGCGGGCGAGGTGGGGACTGCCCCCGGTGAAAAATATCCACCGTCATTTCCTCGAGTCGGGGCGTCTGCTCATCGCCGCGGACCCGCTGCTCGCGCCCCTACCCGCCCAGTCGAAGAATGCGCCCGCGGCCACCGGTTTCTGGTACCTCAAGGAGAGTGGCCGCCTTGACGCCGGCCTGGAAGCTTTCCTCGATGCCGGGCCCCCGCCGGTTTACCTGGGCTTCGGCAGCATGAAAGCCTTAGACCCGGAGAAAACCACGCGGATGATTCTCGAGGCCGTCAGCGCCAACAGCGAGCGCGCCCTGATCCACACGGGCTGGGCGGGCCTGGCCCGCGGAACATTGCCGGCATCCTGCCGGGCAGTCGGCGAGGCGCCGCACGCGTTGCTCTTCCCCCGCGTTTCGGTGGTGGCCCATCATGGCGGCGCGGGCACGTTTGCGGCGGCGGCCCGCGCCGGGACGCCGCAGGTGATCGTCGCTCACTTCGGCGACCAGTTTTATTGGGCGCAGCGCGCACGAAAGCTGAACCTCTCGCCAGACTGGATCTACTCGAAGCGAATGACCGCGCGCCGGCTGGCCGAAGCGATCCGGACGGCCGCTACGGACGGGGCAATCCGCAACGCCGCGCGCGCCGTGGGCGAGCGGCTGCGGCAGACCGACGGCGCGGCCCAAGCGGCACAGGCGATTGAAGCGTCGGCAAACGATGCTTCGGCCTCGGACAATCGGGGCGCCGCGCGGAACACCGGCGCCGGTTTCAAGTAAACTAACGGCGTGGCGAAAATCTGGGAGCACCGAACCGCGTTCGCCCTCCTGCTGGGCGGGGTGGTGTCGGCGGTGTTCTGCCTGCTGCACGTGTCCGGTGCGCTGCGGGCGGTCGAGAATGTCGCCTATGACCAGCGGTTCCGCTGGCTGGCCCGGCCCGAGCTGGCCAGCAAAGACGTGGTGATCATCGCGCTGGACAACTCCAGTTTCGAGTCGTCCGCGATGCTCGATAATTTCGGGCGCTGGCCGTGGCGGCGCAACCTGTACGCGCGGCTGCTCTGGTATTTGCGCCAGGCGCCGGCGCGGGCCATCGGCATTGACGTCTTGTTCGCCGGGGCGTCACAGAACGAAGACGATGACCAGCAATTCGCCGCGCAGCTTGCGGAAAAGCCCGATACGGTCATAGCCTTTTCGCTCAGCCACTCGCTGGGGAGCACCGATCCCGAGCGCCCCGAACTGCGGCCGAATGCCTGGCCGGTGGACAACGCGGCCTGCGGGGTCACCATCGAATACACGGGCCTCGACTTGCCTCTGGCCCGGCTCAGCCAGAAGGCGCGAGCTCTTGGGTGCGTCAGCGTGGAGCGCGACGTGGACGGCCACCTGCGCCAGGCGCCGCTGCTGTTCCGGTACAAGGGCGCGTACTATCCAAGCTTTTCTCTGGCTCTCACCGCGCCGCTTCTACAGCCGGGACCGCCACGCGCGTCATTTGAATGTGACCGCCGGGTGCGGGTGGCCGGGCGCGAGATCCCGCTCGATGCGGGCGGCAACGCTCTGGTGTACTGGTACGGCCCGCGGCCCGGCACCGAATATGCCTTCCCTCACTATCCGGTGTGGCAGATCCACGACTCGGCTTTTGACCTGTCCAAGGGAGAAAAACCGGAGATCGGGCCGGCCGTCTTCAAGGACAAGATCGTGCTGATCGGCCCGTCGGCCACCGGCATCGGCGACTTCCACGCCTCGCCATTCTCGGCGGCGATGCCGGGCCCCGAGTATCACGCCACGCTGATCAGCAACCAGCTCCAGGGGCACTTCGTGCGGCCGGCGGGGCTGCACTGGGCGCTGCTGGCGATCTGCCTGATGGGGTTGGGGACGTCGCTGGTGGTGTGGACGTTCGCCGACTGGCGCGTCTACACGCTGGTCACCATCGCGTTCGCCGCCGGCTACGTCGCGATGAACTTCTGGCTGTTTGATGCCAGGCACATTTCGATGGTAGCAGTGGCGCCGCTGGCCGCGGCGGCCACCAGCTTCGCGGGCGGCAACCTCACCCGCTACGTGACCGAGGGCCGAGAAAAGAAGCGCTACCGCGCCACCCTGATGAAGTACGTGTCGCCGCAGCTCGTCGAAGCGATCATGCACAACCCGCGCCTGGCCGAGCTGCACAACGACAAGCTGGACCTGACGGTGCTGTTCTCCGACGTGCGCGGCTTCACCTCCCTCTCCGAAAAGATCCCGGTGGACCAGTTAGTGGCCACTCTCAACGAGTTCCTCAACGTGATGGTGGAGGTGATCTTCCAGAACGGCGGCACCCTGGACAAGTTCGTCGGCGACTGCGTCATGGCCATCTGGGGAGCGCCGGTGCGCCAGGAAAACCACGCCGAGCTGGCGGCCCGGACGGCCTTGAAGATGATGGCCGCACTGGGCCACCTGAACGAGCAGTGGCGCCGGCAGGGCCGGCCGGAGCTGGCCATCGGCGTGGGCATCAACAGCGGCGAGATGATCTTCGGAAACATCGGCGCCGAGCGCCGCATGGACTTCACTGTTATCGGAGACAATGTTAATCTTGCATCACGATTGGAGAGCTCCACCAAGGAGCTGAAGGCCTCCATCGTAATCAGCGATGCCACTTATCAGCGCATCGCCGGCCAGGCCGAGGTGCGGGATCTGGGAACGATCAAGGTGAAGGGAAAGGACACGTCGATCCGAGTGTATGAGCTGCTCGGCATGTCCAGGAAGGGAGCCGAATCAGATGCAAGCATCGAAGTTTCGCGATAACGCCACGGCGATCGCCGGTGTGTTGAGTCTCGCGCTGTTTTTAGGGGCCGCCGGCGCCTTCGCGCCGCTGGGCGCCGCCGCGCCCTCCCCGCAGGCGCAGAAGGAAACGGACAAAGAGAAAGAGAAAAAAGAAAAAGAGAGCAAAGAGAAGGAAAAAGGCGGCGGGTTGTTCGGCGGCGCGAAGAAAACCACCGGGATAGAACGAGGAACCGAGACTCGCGCCACTGCTTCGGCGGGCGCCAAGGGCGCGGCGCCGGGCGCCGCCAAGGCCGCGGCCACCACGGTGGCCGGCTCGACCGAGCGCTCGCGCGTCGCCACCATGGAGGCAGCCAAGCCCAGCAAGGAAGAGATGGCGGCCTTCCTCAAGGAAGGCAAGCTCGCGCCGAAAAAAGGAGGCTCGTGATGTTCCATAACCAGAAGATGACAGCCCTGGCAGCGCTTTTTTTCCTGGGGCTGGCGCTGCCGGCCGCCGAAGCGCAGTTCGGCCGCCTGGGCAGCATCGTGAAGAAAGCCGAAGGGCTCAAACCCATGACGACCGAGGAGGAGATCGCGATGGGCCGCGAAGTGGCCGCCCGAATGATCGGCTACTTCAAGGTTTGGGAGAACGAAAAGGCCGCCTCCTACGTCCGTAAAGTAGGACACCTGGTGGCCATGCAGGCCGACCGCCAGGACGTAAAGTATCACTTCGAGGTGCTGGACACCGATGACGTGAATGCTTTCGCCGCGCCCGGCGGCTATATCTTCATCACGCGCGGGCTGTTTGAGGTGCTCGGCAGCGAAGCAGAGTTGGCCGGGGTACTGGGGCACGAAGTGGGCCACGTGGCGGGAAAACACATCGTCAACGAGCTCCAGCGAAACAAGACGCTCAGCGCGGGCATCAGCGTAGCGGCGTCCTACGCGCCGGGCAGCCAGTATCTGAACCAGATGGCGGGCAAGTTGGTGGAGAAGATGATCGAGAAGGGCCTGGAGCCGGGCGACGAGCACGACGCCGACAAGCGCGGCGTAGCGCTGGCCTATGCGGCCGGCTACAGTCCCGATGGCATGAAAAACGCCCTGTTGGCCATGAAGCGCATTACCGTCGAGGAAAAGACCTCCTGGTTGAATCGCACGCATCCGCCGCTCGACGACCGGCTCAAGCGCGTCGAGCAGCAGATGGCGGGAACGCCGGCCGAGGGGCGCCCGACGCTCGCCGAGCGCTATCAGACTTCAGTGAAGTAGAAAGGCGGGCGGGGTACGGCCCCGCTTTTGTCACGCATGACCCTCGCCGCCGGCGCCATTCTCGGGCCGTACGAGGTCGTCGCCCTGGTCGGCGCCGGCGGGATGGGGGAAGTTTACAAGGCACGTGACACGCGGCTGAACCGCGACGTCGCTATCAAGCTCCTCCCGGCGGCCTTTTCCAATGACCCCGATCGTTTGCGCCGCTTCGAGACCGAGGCCTGCGCGGCCGGCCAACTGAACCATCCCAACATTGTCGCCATCTACGACGTGGGCGTGCACGAGGGCTCGCCGTACGTCGTGTCAGAATTGGTCGAAGGCGACACGCTGCGGGAAATGCTGGCCCGCAGCCCCCTTCCCTATCGCAAGGCGGTGGATTATGCGCGCCAGATGGCCAACGGCCTGGCCGCCGCGCACGAGAAGGGCATTGCGCACCGCGACCTCAAGCCGGACAACCTGATCATCACCAAAGACGGCTGGATCAAGATCCTCGACTTCGGGCTGGCCAAGCTCATGCAGCGGGAAGATGGTGTTGAAGGCGATGCTCTCACGATGACGGAGGCCACCGAGCCCGGCGCGGTTCTGGGCACGGTCGGCTACATGTCTCCAGAACAGGTTCGCGCACAACCGGCCGACCACCGCGCCGACATTTTTTCCTTCGGTGCAGTCTTCTACGAGATGCTGTCCGGCCGGCGGGCGTTCAAGGGCAATTCCGCAGTCGAAACGCTGAGCGCGATCCTCCAGGAGGATCCGCCCGACCTTTCCCAGGCCGGCCTGGCGATTTCACCCGCGGTGGACCGCATCGTGCGCCACTGCCTGGAGAAAAGTCCCGACGAGCGGTTTCAATCGGCGCGCGACCTCGCGTTTCACCTTGAAGCCGTTACCGGGCTGTCCAATACGTCCGCCGGCGCGCCGCTAGCGATCGAGGCGAAAGCGGGCCGCCGCTGGTGGCCGTGGCTGGGTGGGCTGGCGCTGGTGCTAGCGATTGTCCTGCTGGCCGTGAACTTCGGCAGCGAGTGGGCCGGCGCCGTTCGTCGCCGCGCTTTCCCATCCCGCGCCGCCACGGCCGTCACGCCTGCCCCGCCCTCTTTCCAGCAGCTTACCTTTCGGCGCGGTCTCATTCTCAACGCTCGCTTTGCTCCCGACGGAGCTGTTTTTTATGGCGCGGCATGGAACGGAAAACCGATGGAGCTGTTCTCCACGCGCCCGGAAAGCCCCGAATCCCGCTCCGTGCTCGCCAACGCCGATATCCTTGCAATCTCCTCAGCCGGAGAGATGGCCCTGTTGCTGAACCAGCGCCGGGTGGCCGCGTTTATCAGGGCCGGCACGCTGGCCCGTGCGCCCCTGTCGGGCGGCGCGCCGCGCGAGATTCTCGAAAGCGTCCAGTTCGCCGATTGGTCGCCGGATGGTGCCCGGCTGGCCGTGCTGCGGCGCGTGGGCGACAAGAGCCGCCTGGAATTTCCGGTTGGAAAGACGCTCTATGAAACCGCCGGCACCATCGCTGTTCCAAGAATTTCGCCACAAGGCGATGCCGTCGCCTTCTTCGAGCGTCCGGCGGGACTGGCGGGCACCTGGACGCTCAGCGTGATTGATGCGGCCGGTCCAAAAC
>JBKKAI010000476.1:0-2721 GCA_046714815.1 Terriglobia bacterium
GGGTCGCGGCGGCCGAACCCCATCGCTCGACGTCATATTCTCCCTGGAAGCCGGCGCGCTCATACAGGGGGCGGCCCATATCCGTGGCATCGAGCTTGATGGTGCGAATGCCCCGCAGGCTGCAGAACTCGACGGCCTCGAGAAACACGCGATTGCCGAAGCCACGTCCGCGAAATTCCGGGAGCGTTAGCACCATGCCGATCCAGGCCAGCCGTTTTCCGTAGCAGTAAGCGGTGGCGCTGGCCGCCACCCGGCCGGCCGTTTCCAGCACAAAACAGCCGTCCGGCTGCAGCTTCAGCAGAAGCCGCCAGTCCTGCTCGGTCTGGTTCCAGCCCGCAGCCTCTTTCAGAGCCATCGCCGCCGGCAGGTCGGCGATGGTCATCGGCCGGATTCTCGCTTCGTCCGACATGCCGTTTGTCTCCAGGCTGCTGAAAACCCGGCACAGGCAGGAATGCCTGTGCTACCGGGGCTTGATGCCCAGGATGCCGGCCATCGTGAGGCCGAAGATTTTCCTGCGGCTGGCCTCCGGGACGCCGCAGGCTTCGAGCATCGCTTCGTAGCGGGTCAGCATGTTGTCCACCTGGTCCGGCGCCTCATCGGTTCCGAAAACCAGCTTCTCGAAAGCGTACACGGCGTGCGGTGAGCTGTGCTGCGTCGGCCCCTGCCACCAGAGGTAGTCCTTGAAGGCCGCCAGGTTCTTTTCCTTTTTCATCAGCGTTGAGCCGGTCACGTCGAAGTACAGCCTTGGCCCCCAGCGCGCGGCTTCGGCGGCCTCGTCGTACCAGGGGTTGCCGAGGTGCGCGCCCTGGATGTACAGGTCGGGAAAAGCGCGGGTGAGCGTGTCCAGGTATCCCGGCCGCATGCGCATCATCGAGGTGTATTGCGGACGGTCGGAGTGCGAGCCGATGCCGGTATGAAACAGCGCCACCATTTTGTGGTGCTGGAGGCGCGCATACAGGTGGAAGTAGTGCGGATCGTCCCAATTGAGCCGCGGGCTGTGCATCTTCACTCCCTTGAAGCCGGCGCCGGCGAACTTGTCAATCTGCTCCAGGGATCCCGGCTCGTCCACATTGATGCGCCCGTAGGGGATGACCACATCGGGATGTTCGGCGGCCGCCTTGCGCACGGCATCGAAACCGGACATCGGCGTCAGCACGCAGGCCATGGCGTTGCGTGGGCGATAAGTCTTGACCAGCTGCTCGAAGTAATCGGGCCGGGCCTGATAGTGCTGGTGCGAGTCAATCGCAAATCGCCGCGGCGCGCCCTGCCCGCGCAGCCTGCCCGCACCCGCAACCGCCGCCGCGGCTGTCCCCAGCGCCAACTTCACAAATTCCCGCCGCTCGACCATGCGTTCCTCCAAGTCACGTACCATACTCTCGTATTCCCGCCCAGTCAAAGGGGGGCAGGGCAAGTATGCTAATCTGCCTTGGGACATGAAGTTCTTACGCATCCGACTGGAGAACTGGCGGAATTTTCTGAACGCCGATGTCGCGCTCCCGCGGCGGGTCTTCCTTTCTGGTCCCAACGCCTCCGGCAAATCGAATTTCCTGGACGCATTCCGCTTTCTGCGAGACGTCGCCAACGTCCAGGGCGGATTCCAGTCCGCGGTGAGCGGCAGGGGCGGCGTGTCGAAGATCCGCTCCCTGAACGCCCGCAGCTACCCCAACATCGGCTTGGAAGTGGACATTGAGCTTGTCCCCGGAGACACGTCGTGGCGCTACCGTCTGGAGTTCACCCAGGACAACCAGCGCCGCCCGCTGGTTGAACGCGAAATCGTCCAACGCGGCGGAGCGGTCGTGCTCGAGCGCCCGGACACAAACGACAAGAGTGATCCGACCCGGCTCACCCAGACGCATTTGGAACAGGTCAATGCCAACAAAGAGTTCCGCGCCGTGGCTGAGTTCTTCGCTCAGGTTCGTTATCTTCACCTGGTTCCCCAGCTTGTCCGGGAGCCCGACCGTTCGGTGGGGCGTTCGCGCGACCCTTACGGTGGTGACTTCCTCGAGCAGCTCGCAGGAACGCAGAAGAAGACCCTCGATTCGCGACTTCGTCGCATTAAAAATGCGCTTCGAGTGGCGGTGCCGCAACTTAAGGAGCTTGAACTGGGACGGGATGAACGAGGGATCCCGCATCTGAAAGGCCTCTATGAACACTGGCGACCTAACGCAGGGTGGCAGAATGAAGACCAGTTCTCCGATGGAACGCTGCGCCTGTTCGGCCTGTTATGGGTCTTTCTGGATGGGAGCGCTCCGCTCCTGCTGGAAGAGCCGGAACTGTCCTTGCACTCTGAGGTGGTACGACATATTCCCCGGATGCTGGCCCGTCTGGGCCGCAAGATGGGCCGGCAGATTCTGGTCAGCACGCATTCAGCGGAGCTTCTTTCTGACGAAGGAATCGCCAAAGAGGAGGTTCTTCTACTGGAGCCATCCAAGGAAGGCACGAAGGTGAGTCCCGCCTCCAAAGATTCGCAGATCTCTGCGTTGGTCCAGGGCGGCGTCTCGATCGCCGAAGCGGTATTGCCCAGAACCGCGCCAAAAGACGCCCATCAACTGGCGCTCTTCGAGTAAACCCTTTGCCAGCATACGTGACCCTGGCAATAGAAAGCGATACAGACCTTCCGGTGGTCGAACGCATCCTGCGTTCCATCGGGCTCGAAAAGGGACCTGTCTATGCGCAACGCGGCAAAGGTTCCCTCGACAAGAACTTGCGCGGCTACATCAC
>JBKKAI010000477.1:0-3889 GCA_046714815.1 Terriglobia bacterium
GGCTGATCGCGCCGCAGGTGGCGGGTTTCCTGCGGCGAGCTGAACCGCCGAGACCGGACGCGCCAGTGCCGGTGAGTCCTCCCCCTGCCCGCGATGCGTCGGCGGGGGCGGTCTTCCGCATTGCCACCCTGCTGGCCACCACCTCGGACCCGGCAGCCGCCACCCGTCTGATTGCGGAAGAGGGCGCGGGACTCCTGCCCTTCGACAAATTGACTTTCGCGCTTCGGCTCAGCGAGGGGGATCGGGTCATCCTGCTGGAGCCGGGCGAACGGCGCGCGCTTCCCGACCTTCCATCGGTACCGGTAACCGGAACAGCGCTGGCGCGCGTGATACAGGGTCAGGTGCCGCACGCCTTTGCCCAGGCTCGGGGAGAGAGCAGGCTGATCGTGCCGTTACGAGTTGCGGGGAGAGTTCACGGCGCGCTGGTCTTCAGCGCGGCGGCGCCGGCCGCCCTGGCGGAATTGCACCTCGATGCCGCCCAGCGGCTGGCCGACATCGTTGCCGCCCACCTCGAGCTGCTGCGCCGCGCCGCCATGCTGCCGCCTCCGTACGTGCCGGGCTGGAAGCGGGCGGAGAAGCGGTAGACTAGGCCCGCCGAACACCACTAAGGACGCTCACGACGACCAATAGCAATCCGCAGGCCGCCACAATCGCCGCCCCGGTGGGCAAGTCCAGGCGGTACGATGCCCACAGTCCCAGCAGGCTCGCTGCCGCGGCTACCCCCCACCCGATCGCCAAGCGACGCATCCACCGCCGAGCCAGCATCACCCCGCAAACGGCGGGCACAATGAGATACGCGAAGGTCAGCAGCACGCCGGCTACGCGCACAAAACTCACCACGACCAACGAAAACGCCGCATAAAACAGGAAGTCCCACAGCCGAACCTTCAACCCCTGGGCAAACGCTGCTGCGGGGTCGGAAGAGATCAGCGCAAAACGCTCGTGGAACGCGGTATAGAACGCAGCCAATCCCACAAACAGGGCTGCCCGTTGGCCTACTTCTGCGCCGGTCACGTTAAGGATATCGCCGGTCAACAAGTGCTCCAGCTCCTCTTTCCCCCCCGCCACTCGGCTCAGCAACAAAATCACTCCCGCCGCGGCGACCACGAATGTGATGCCGATGATGGCTTCCTGCGGGACCGGCCGTTTTTCGCTGCTGCGCGACCAACTAAAGAGTGCCGCCCCGAGGAACGTTACACCGAGCGAAATCCAAAACGTGACACGATCATCGAAATGATAACCCATGATCAGTCCCACGCAGGTGCCCAACGTCGCCACCTGGGCCAGCGCCAGGTCCACGAAAATCACCTCGCGCTCGACCACGTGGAGTCCGAGATAGACCAGCAGCGGCGGCAGAATGAGGCTGGCCGCCAACGGCCACTTCATTACCTCCCAAATGACCTGGATGTCCAGGGGGTTCATTTCCGTCCCCGCAGAGCAGTAGCCAGCGTGCCCACCATGTAGTCCATCAGCTCGAAATACGTGTCGGTGTTCTTAAGGGCGCCAGGCTGCTGCCCAATATCGAGCACCACCGCGTTGGTCTGACGCGCCACCGTCTCCGCCGTTCTGCGGTTCTGATAGGGCTGAACGAGAATCACACGTGCATTTGCCGCCTTCATCGTCGCGATGACCTTCGCCAGATGCGCGGGGGATGGCGCGATGCCCGGCTTGGGCTCCAGGGTCGCGACGACCTCCAGGTTAAATCGCTCGGCAAGATAGACAAAATCCTGGTGGTAGGTCACGATCTTCGCACCGCGATACGGCGCGAGTTGCTTTTGCCACTCGGCCAGCTTCAGGTCGAGTGCGGCGTCAAATGTCCTAAGGTTGGCTTTGAAAAGATCTGCGGCTTTCGGATCAACCAGAGCAAAGTGGCCGGCAATCTGCGCGACAATGAGTTTCACGTTGAGCGGATCGAGCAGAAAGTGGGGATTGCCGAACGGGTGAACATCGCCCCTGGAGCGATCAAACGTGGTGGGTACTTCGAGCATCCTGATTCCTTGCGAAGCAACGATGCGGCCAGGTGCGCCCGCAGCGATCTTATCGTTTCGCGCGCTCTCGAGTAGCGGCGGCAACCAGCCCAGTTCCAGTTCCGCACCGCCTTCGATCAGCACATCGGCGCGGTTGAGCGTGACAATGTGGCTGGGTTTGGCGTCCACGTAGTGGGGATCTTCGGTCGGTTTGGCCAGTGCCTTGACGTCGACGGCATCGCCGCCGATCGCCCTGGCGAGCGACGCAAGATCGGGTGTGGTGGCCACAACGGTCAGTTTTCGCGAGAATGAGGTTCCTGCGCCCGACAAAGCGACGATCGTGGCCGTCGCCAGTCCAAGTTGGGCTATAATCTTCATAGTGGTCTTGTCGCCTTTAGAATTTGTGTGACGCGTGTGCTCCCAGTAGGAACTCAACCTGCAACCATACGGAGTGATCGCGGCCGATCCCCTCACGATGGTCGTAGTTGTATTGCAGCCGCAACTTCGAGAACTCGGTCGGATACCACGTGAGATTCGGCGAGAGGCGAAACCGTTCGGCGCGCAGCTGCGAGTCGAACGCCGCGCTGTCGCCACTGGCGAACTCGCCCCGGAGCCCGGCGACCCAGCGGGGTTTGATTCCCCACAGCAACTGCGAGTAAATGCCCCGGTCGCTGAGCATCTCGGGGGGCAACGTGACCAGCGGGTCATCGACAGACTCCCGCGCCGCCGCATCATACCGGCGATACAGCGCCTCAGTCTGCGACGAGACGAAGGGGAACCCTTGCCGCGCCCTGGAGGACTTCCATTTCCAGTACACGTCAGCACCATAGATCTGCGTGTTAGCGTCAGGCCCGGAGCTATTCGGGCCGAACGCCGCCGACGCGCCCAGCAGCAGCGTTTGCGTATCAGTCAGGTCGAACGACATGGCGACACGAGGCACCAGCAGCAGGTCCTGCACGCCGCGCACGTCACGCTCGGCGGGTACGCCCCGGTGAATTTCTGATGACTCGTCCGAGCGAAAGCTGAAGGTTGTGCCACCAGCACTGTTGAGAACGCCCACCATGGCCTCGGTGTACCATGATGTTGGCGCGAGCCAGGAGACCCTGGCGCCTTGACCCCGGAGCCCCTCGGGGCCGAGCATGCGATTGAGTACCAACGGCTGGTCCACAAAGGCCCACGAGTGCGGGTGCTGCAGATTCTGGCGGCCGAACTCCGTGAAAAACTGCCCGCCTTTAACCTGGAGGTTCCCGGAAGCGAAGTGGTCAGGAAATAAACCTCTTCCAGCTCGATGCCCGTCTCTCCCTGGGCATCCAGCTTGAGAACGATACTGCTGAACCCCTTGAAGTACGGGTCCACGGCGCCGTCCAGCGAAATTTCGGAGTTGGGAAGCGTGAAGCCGCGCACGAGGGGATCGTGATCGCCGAGTTGCAGCGAGCCGACATCGGGCTCGGTCGACCAGCCCAGGTCAGTCAATGAAACGAAACCGATGTTCATATAGGCGCCGCCCGTGCGCGCCGGCGGGACCTGCTGCGCCGGCGTCGCCAGCTGTGGCGCGGCCGGCTGACCAGCGGTGCCGGGAGCGCACTGAACCGAGCGCAGGGCCTCCACTCGGCGGTTGAGCCGCTCGATCGTTGCGGCCAGGCTATCGGCCGGGGCGTTTCCCGAAGGCTTGGATGGTGAAGCCGTCGCCTCCGCCGGGCAGAGGCCGGCCTCGAGCGAGTCGATCCTGGCGGAGACCGCGCCCACACTCCGGCGCAGCGAGTCTAGTGAAGCAGGAGTCTGTCCCCAGGCCAGGGACCCCACCCCCAGCCAGCAGGCGGCCGACAGAATAGCCGTGCGAGCACGGAAGTTCATGTAGTCCTCCGATCGTATGAGTGCCGCGCCGCGAGGGACGCGGCCGGTCAGACGGATCGGAAGAGGGG
>JBKKAI010000478.1:0-3297 GCA_046714815.1 Terriglobia bacterium
ACGGTTTTGGCGCGGGTGGCTTGGGGTCGGGCGGCTTGGGATCTGCCGCCGGCTCGTCTTCGAACACCAGCTTCGTATCGGCGGTGAAACGGCGGTACTGGCGGAACTGGATCTCGTTGCGCGTGGCGAAGCCGCTTTCGCGCATCTCCATGGTGGCCCGCATCGGCAGCAGAAAGGCGCGCCCCGAGATCGGGGCGTAATCGTAATCGAGCGTGGTGGCGGCCGAACGGATGGGGAAGTCGGACGGCAGGTTCACCGCCTCGATCGAGAGCCTTAACAGTTGTTTGTTCTCGGCGTCCACGGCGATGCGTCCGCGATAGGCGGGCACCACGTTCAAAACCCTTTGGAACGAGATGGTCCAGGTGGAGCGCTCCTTGGCCACCGCGTAGTCGTATTCGTACACGGGGCGCCCGCGCAGCGACGCCGGCCCCACCCACTCGAAGCGCGCCGCGGTTTCCGGGCGGAACAGCGCGTGCAGCAGCGAGCCGAACTCCCCGGTGGAGCTAGCGCCGCCCAGCGATTCGTAGGGGCGGTCGGTCATCTGGTCGTTGATCGAGATTACCCGGTAGGTCTCCTGCCGGTCGTTGTAGGCCAGCCGCGTCTGGATTACATCCTGCGTGCGCCAGTCGTCCCGCTCGGCGAGCCGGACGTAGCGCCTGGTCACCTGGACGCAGATGAAGTTGGGCAGCTTCTCGGTGTATTCGAGCGCGTTCTGGCGCACCTCGTCGAGCAGCTTCTTCTGCTCGGCCGGGGCGAGCGGCGGGGGCGGCGGGACATCGGGCGGCTCGATGGCCGCGGCGGCCTCGGCCGCCTCAGCGCTGGTGCGGCGCTTCAACGCATCGGCCGACTTTTCCAGCGCGGCCATTACGGCGGGGCTGGCGCCGTCTTTCTTCAGCTCCCGGCGCATCGCCTCCGTTAGCCGGAACTGGATGCCGCGCGACTGGATGTTCTCCAGTATCTGTTCCTCGGTGAACAGTCCTCGCGCGCGCACCATCCTGGACACTTCCTGCTGGCCCATGGGCGGACCGGCGCCGCGCGGGATCGCCTGGGGCAACAGCAGAGCGGCAAGCAGGATGAAGGGAAACACCGTACCTTTACAATACCACCGTTTGACGCCGGTCTTTCCACTCGGTTAATGTAAGGCTCCGGCACGGCAAAGCAGGGTCCTCGGTCGCCGCGGCGACCTCGGAATGACAAGGCAAAAGGAGGAGAAGATGAGACGTTTTGCATGGGTAGTGACGCTTGGGTTGGGAGTGGCCGCCCTGTTCGCCATGTCCGGCGGCGCGGCCCACGCCCAGCCCAATGCAGCGGCAAAGGCCGGGGCGAAGCCGTCGCACGTGATGGTGGCGCCAGACGCTATCCAGTGGCAGCCGTTTCTTCTCGGCAGTCACATGGCCGTCATCGCCGGTGATCCGGAGAAAGTGGGAGCGTCGTTCACGATCCGGATCAAGGCGAACGGCCTGAAGGTGCCCCCGCACTGGCACCCGACGGACGAGCACATCACCGTGCTTTCCGGAGCGTTCCTGGTGGCCACGGGCGAGAAGTTCGACGCATCGGCGCTCCACGAGATGAAGCCCGGCGCCTACGCGATGATGCCGAAGAAGACGCCACACTTCGCGCTGATGCGCGGCGAAACCATCATCCAGGTGCACGGCATCGGGCCGTTCCAAGTCATATGGGTGAACCCGGAAGACGATCCGGCCCGCCAGGCGAGCGGAGGTTCCGCCGCCAAGACCGGCAAGAAATAGGGCGGAACCGATGGACAGGCGGGTCCGTGTCTCGACCATTGAGTATCTGAACACGGTCCCGCTGACCTGGAGCCTGCTGCGGGAGCGTCCCCCCAACCTCGAGTTCAGTTTCACCGTTCCCTCGCAATGCGCCGACGACGTCGCCGCGGGGCGCGCCGACGCCGGCATCATCCCCTCGATTGAGTACCAGCGGATTCCGGGGCTGGCGGTGCTGGCGGGGCCGGGCATCGTCAGCCGCGAGCAGGTGCGAAGCATCCTGCTGCTGAGCCGGCGGCCGCTCGCGGAAATCGAAACGGTGGCGGCCGACACTTCATCGCGCACGTCGCTGGCCCTGGTGCAGTTGCTGCTCGGCCCCCGCTGCGGCCGTTCCGCCGCCGCGGTCCGCCTGACGCCGATGCCGCCTGAGCCGGCGGCGATGCTGCGGCAATGCGATGCCGCCCTGGTCATCGGCGACCCAGCGCTGCACTACTCCGAGAACCCGATCGCCGGGGTCCAGGCCTGGGACCTGGTGCGGGAGTGGCGCGCCTGGACCGGCCGGCCGTTCGTGTTCGCGTTCTGGGCGGCGCGGCCCGAGGTGGCCGGCCCCGAGCTGGCACGCACCTTCCTCGTCGCGCGCGACCGCGGCCTCGCCGCGCTGCCCGAGATCATCCCCGGCGAGGCCCGGCGGCGCGGCCTGCCCGAGGCGCTGGTCCGGGATTACCTTTCCCGCTGCATCTGCTACGATATGGATGCCGAGGCCCTGGCGGGCCTGAGCCATTTCTACAACCTTGCGGCCGAGCACGGCCTGATCGAGCGCGTAAGGCCGCTCGACATGGTCGCCGCCGCCCCCGCCAGCGCCACGCCGGAGAAAAAGGGATGACGGAAGCCGAAGCCCTCGACCTGTTCCACAGCGACGACCTGATCGGCATCGGCATGGGCGCCGACGCGGTGCGCCGCCGCCTGCATCCGGACGGCGTCGTCACCTACATTATTGACCGCAACGTCAACTACACCAACTTCTGCACCGAGTACTGCTCGTTCTGCGCCTTCTACCGGCCGATGGAGTCAGAGGAAGGCTACGTGCTGTCGCACGAAGAGATTTTCGAGAAGATCCAGGAGACGCTGGACCTGGGCGGCACCGGCGTGCTGATGCAGGGCGGCCTGCACCGCGACCTGAAAATCGCGTGGTACGAAGACCTTCTGCGCGCCATCCGCGGCCGCTTCCCGCGCCTGCACCTGCACTGCTTCTCGGCGCCGGAGCTGCTGAACATCGCCGAGCTGAGCGGCCTGACGATGCGCGACACCATCGCGCGGCTGCGCGACGCGGGCCTCGATTCCATCCCCGGCGCCGGCGCCGAGATCCTCGATGATGAGGTGCGCCGGCGCATCAGCCGCCTGAAGTGCACCACCGAGGAGTGGCTCGACGTGCACCGCACGGCGCACACGCTCGGCGTGCGAACCACCGCCACCATGATGTTCGGCTGCGGCGAGACGCTCGAACACCGCGTCCGCCACTTCCTGCGCCTGCGCCGCTTGCAGCAGGACACCGGCGGCTTCACCGCCTTCATCC
>JBKKAI010000479.1:0-5978 GCA_046714815.1 Terriglobia bacterium
GCCTCCGGCGCCGGCCACTGTCGTGGTCAAGGCCACCTGGACCGAGTAGATCAGCGGGTAGATCGTCATGGCCAACAGATACAAGACGGCAGGAGCTACCCACAGCAGCGGGCGGTGGCCAGTTAAAAGTGATGAGTTAAAAGTCAAAAATGAAGGTACTTTACTCATCTTCTTGATGCCTTCTTCGCGCTCAGCAGGATCGCCGCGAGGATCTTCGTCAACTGATGCGTCTCGTCGGCAAGGCCGCCGAGCCGGGTGGCGCGAATCACTTGCGCCTCCCCGATCAGCCGCAGCCAGTACGATGTCTCACGGGCCTCCTTGAACGCAATGTACATCTTGGAAACAAACTCCGGCCTGCTCTGCGCCGCCTGCGCCTCATGTACATTTGCGCCGATTGAAGTACCCGAGCGCAGCAGTTGCCTCCCCAGTATCCGTCCCACGCTGTCTTTGTTCAGCTCCCGATACAGCTTGATGATCCGCAACGAGAAGGCGACTGTCCGCTCCACAATGTCCGGCTGGCCCGTCTTGTTCGTGTTGTCCATTTTTAACTCTCAACTCATAACTTTTAACTTTTAACTGCCGCGCCTCAACGCGGCCGCCACCCTGTACGCTCCTGGATAGCGGCAACGTCTCGCGCCGCCCGCGCCAACGCCTCCTCGGCCGGCAAGCGGCCAGAGTTGGCCTGCGACAGGTAGATGCCGAAGGCGTTCTCGATTTCATTCCAATAGGGCGAGCGCGGGCGCGGGCGCGAGGTGCGCAACGATTCAAGCTGCACCGGGTAGGCGCGGAAGCGCGAGACCAGCTCCGGGTCGCGGAAAACGCTAAAGCGCGTCGGCGGGTTGCCGCGCAGCGCCGCGCGGCGCATCTGCTCGCGCCCGGTCACCCAGACGATGAAGTCGAACGCGCGGCCGCGCTGGCGCGCGCCGCGCGGGATCGCCAGCAGCCAGTTGCCGATTTCGGCCTGGCCGGGCTGCTTCGCCGAGGGCATCGGTGTGAAGCCGATCTTGCCGGCCACGCGCGATTTGCGCTCGTCGTCCATCGCCGATATCCAGGACGGCCAGTTGATGCTCATCGCCGCCGTGCCCTGCAGCAGGTGCGCCGACACTTCATCGGCGTTGAAGCTGGCGTAGCCCGGCGGCGAGTAGCGGCCCAGTTCCAGCATGAACTTCAGCGCGGCCACCGCTTGCGGGCTTTCGAGCGCCGGGCGGCCGTCGGGCCCGAACATCTCCGCGCCGAAGGCCCAGAACAGCGGCAGAAAGTCGGTGACCACGGCGTTGCCTTGCGCCGCGCGCATCACGTAGCCGTACATGCCGCCGGCCGAGAGTTCCCGGGCGCGCGCCAGCACCTCGTCCCATGTGCCCGGCGGCGGCCAGCCGCGCGCGGCAAAAACATCGGCGCGGTAGAAAAAGAGCTGCGAATTGCCCACGTATGGCAGGGCGAACAGCGTGCCGGAACGGTAGGGCTCCCGGCACAGGTCAAGCGACGCCGGGACGAAATCCTCGTCCGGTCCGGCAAGGCCGCGCGCCTGGTACAGCGGATCGAGCGGCGCCAGCTTCCCGTTTTCCGCCAACCGCGGGAACCACGGGTCATCCATCATCACCACGTCATAGGCGCCGGTGGAGAACGTGGTATCCAGCAGCTCTTTCTCGAACAGGTTGGCGTAGGGCAACTCGACGAGCTCGATCCGCACCTCGGGATGGAGCTTTTCGTAATCGCGCGCCGCCGCCTTCAGCGCGTCACCCTCCACGCCCGCGTTCACCGCGATGGTAAACCGCGGCGCACCATTGCGGCTGCACCCCGCGGCGCAGACCGCCGCCAACAACACCAGGAAGAGCTTCACGGCGTGCGCATCATCCTCCAACCCCTTCCCGAAAATCAATCTGAACGCGTATATCTCCTGGGGTGGTTGCCTGGCCCCGCGAACGCGGTACCATAAAGAAATCATGGCCGAAAGAAAGAAGCTGCCGCCGACGCACCCTGGAGAACTGCTGCGCGATGAGATCATGCCCGCGGCAGGCCTCACTCAGGAGCGGCTGGCGATGCTTTTGGGTGTGTCGGGAAGAACGTGGACTTGTGGCAGGCCGCCGAGACAGGAAAGGCCGAGTATCGGAAGATCAGGCCGCTGCGGAAAAGCGCCGCCTGAAACCGGGGGAAGGGGGCATGTCGGCCGGAACCGCTTGACTTTCATTTGCCGTCAACTACGATTGCCCTATGTGGAAAGAATTCAAAGAGTTCGCCATGAAGGGCAATGTCCTCGACCTGGCCATCGGCATCATTATTGGCGCGGCGTTCGGCAAGATCATCAGCTCGTTCGTCAGCGACATCCTGATGCCGCCCATCGGGCTGCTGATCGGCAAGATTGATTTCACCAACCTGTTCATCAGCCTCTCGGACCAGACCTTCACGAAACTGGCCGACGCCAAAGCGGCTGGCGCCCCCACGATCAACTACGGAATCTTCCTCAACACTCTAGTAGATTTCGTACTGGTGGCTTTCGCCGTGTTTCTGCTGGTCCGGCAGGTCAACCGGATGCGCAGCAACCAGGGCCCTCCCGCCGCACCATCAACCCAAGAGTGCCCGTTTTGCCTGTCCGCCATCCCGCTCAAGGCAACCCGCTGCGCCCACTGCACGTCCGCGCTGGCGGCAGAGCCTCCACGATGAAGCGTCGCCAATCGCGCTCATGAGTTACGTCCGCTTCCAGACGAGCACGACGAGGTTCGTTGGACTGAGTTCCGCAAGTGCTGGCAAGCGAAGCGCGCGTTCAGACCGGAGAAAATCTCACTCCAGGTGCGAAAGTCGCGCTAAAGAGACCCCGTAGACACCAAGCCTTGGCTTCCGTTCTGCCCTGGTTTGCGCGCAGTCATTTTCAACTGGCCAGCCACTTGCCAAAGACTGCGCGAATCAACTCTTCGTCACAGTAGAAGTTCGTTTCCTGCAAGCGGGCGAGGATATTCGGCACGTCAATGTACTCACTCTCCGCTGCGGCTCGGAGCACGCCGAGGGTTACAGCGAAGGTCCCGGCGCCGGGCTTCGGCCCGCGCAGCGAGGTCGTCCATCAGGAGCAAATCGGCGCGGATAACCTGCGGCAGGGCGATCGCTTCCCGCTCGCCAAGATCAAGATCCTCGGGAACCGCCTGGACACTATCGGGGCCAACAGGTTTGATTCTCAGCCAATCTGGGTCGCTTGCCAGCCAGTCTGTGACTTACGGCGGCGCGCCGGCTGCGGACAGCTCGTGGGCGACAGCCGGCGGGATGGGCACGTTCCCGTAGAATTTGGGCCGCAGCTCGGCCTGGTCCAGAAGAACGCGATAATGAAAGGGCCCGCTGTCGGCGACAACGGTCATCGCTCAGGCAACAGGCCTAATTCCCGGTGAGCGGAGAGATCATCCTGCACGTCGGCCTCGGAGTAACGGTAAGGCACGCCATGCTCTTTTAACAGCCTGTGGACCTGAAATCGCGTGTCCAAGCCAAGCAGGCGCTTGACCTGCGTCTCGGCCAGCGCTCCCGTGCGGTAACCCTCGACAGCAAGCGCTTCCAGAGCGCGGCGCGGAACATCGCTCCAGTGCTCGCGAAGAGCTTCGGAGATGTCCGAAGGAAGATCGAGGGTGACGCGCATGAGGCCCTTTGGACATTCTAACACCGCAGACTGTCTTTGCGCTGTCGTATGTCGTATTGGGACGATAGGCGCGGCGGCGGAAAATATGATACTTTCGAGAGCACAGGGGCTGGGCGAGGAAGGGATGCGAGCGCAATGAAAGCGCGATCCGGGCGATATCTCGGCCTCTTTGGCCTGGCGCTGCTGCTGGTCGTGACCAGCGTGCTGGCGTTTCAGCAGGAGTACCCGTCTTACCGGCGCCGCGGCGGCTACTCCGAGCCGGTGGCTCCCGGGCCTCCTACCACCGAATACTCTTTCGCGCGCGTCACCTACAGAAGCATCGGCAACTTCGGTTATCGGTTCTCCGCCTGGGCCACCGATTACCCGAAGGCGGACCGCCAGTTCGTGATGGGAGTGAAGCGCCTGTCGCTGATCGAATCGAGCGACGGCCCGGTCACGCTGCACTGGAGCGACCCGCGCATCTTCCAGTACCCGATCCTCTACGCGGTGGAGGTCGGCTACATGAGCCTCGATGACGCAGAGGCTGCGCGGCTGCGGGAATACCTGATGCGCGGCGGCTTCCTGATCGCGGACGACTTCCACGGCCCCTACGAGTGGGCCCGCTTCGAGAACGAAATCCGCAAGGTCTTCCCCGACCGGCCGATCCAGGAAGTGGCGATGACCGATCCGATCTACCACTGCTTCTACGACGTGAACGAGGTGATGCAGGTGCCGGGCGTGCACTACGTGGAAACCGGCAGCCTGTCGGAAAAGGGCGGCATTGACCCCCACTACCGCGGCATCTACGACGACAAGGGCCGGCTGATGGTCATCATCAATTACAACATGGACCTGGGCGACGCGTGGGAATGGGCCGACCTGCCGGAATACCCCGAGAAGTTCTCGTCGCAGGCCTATCGGATCGGCATCAACTACATCATCTATTCAATGACGCATTAGCAGAACGCACCGGGGACCAGGGCCCTTATGTTCGGCAGCCTATTCCGCTTCTTCTTCGTCTATCCTCCCGTCGCCTATGCCCGGGGCAGGCTGTCGTTGCTCTCCGGCTGGCCGCGGTGGCTGCTGGCGGCGGCGATCCTGGCCGGGATGGCGCTGCTCGCCTGGCAACTCTACCGGCGGTTCGGCCGGCTGTCGCGGCGCACCACGGCGCTGTGGGCGCTGCAGAGCGCAATGCTGGCGCTGCTGCTGCTGCTGCTGTGGCGGCCGGCGCTGGTGGTCTCGACCGTCGTTCCCCGCCAGAACATCGCCGCGGTGATTCTGGACGATTCTGCCAGCATGGCTCTCGAGAATCGGCCGCGGATCGAGCGCGTCAAGGAAGTGTTTGCGGCCACCGGCAGGGTGATGCCGCGCCTGCAGGAGCGCTTCCAGGTGCGCCTCTACCGCTTTTCCGAAGGCGCCACGCGCCTCACCTCCGCCGACGCGCTCGGGGCCACGGGCAAAACCACACGCCTCGACGACGCGCTGGCGGAAGTGCTTTCCGATCTGAAGGGTCTGCCGCTCGGCGCCGTGGTCCTGGTGAGCGACGGCGCGGACAACGCTACGGGCAGCGCCGCGGTGCGCGCCGAAAACCTGGTGCTGGCCGAGTTGAAGGCGCGCCGCGTGCCTCTGCACTCGGTTGGTGTCGGCCTCGAGCACTTCGACCGCGACCTGCAGGTCAACGACGTGGTGGTGGCCTCCAACATTCCCGCCGGCGGCATCGCCTCGGCCTCGGTCTCCATCCGGCAGGAGGGCTATGCGGGAAAGACGCTCACACTCGAAGTGCGCGAGAACGGGACCCTGATCCAGACCGCGCCGGTCGCTTTTGACCGTCCGTCGCAATCGCTTTCCGCGCGGGTGAACTTCACGCCCCGCTCGGTGGGCGTCAAGGAGTACAGCTTTTCCCTGCCCGTGCAGGCCGACGAGGCCATCCGCCAGAACAACAGCCAGTCGCGCGTCATCGCCGTGGAAGACCGCAAGTCAAAGCTGCTTTATGTCGAAGGGGAGCCCCGCTGGGAATACAAGTTCATCCGGCGCGCCGTGGCCGAGGACGCTTCGCTCCAGCTCCACACGCTGCTGCGCACATCGGCCAACAAGTTCTATCGCCAGGGGGGCGACAGCGAAAAGACCCTGGAGACCGGCTTCCCCAAGGCGGAGGAGTTGTTCGGCTTCGAGGGCCTGCTGCTGGGCAGCATCGAGGCCGGGTTCTTTTCCCACGATGAGCTGCAAGCCATCTACGATTTCGTGAGCCGGCGCGGCGGCGGCCTGCTGGTGCTGGGTGGTCGCAAGGCGCTCGGCGACGGCGGCTACCAGAACACGATGCTGGCCGATCTGCTCCCGGTGTCGCTGGCGGCGCCGGCCGGGCCGACATTTCTCAGGCGCGAGG
>JBKKAI010000480.1:0-4119 GCA_046714815.1 Terriglobia bacterium
CCAGTCGAACCAACGCACAGGCGAGAATGCCTGTGCCGCCTACATCACCAGGCTCAAAAGAACGCCTCCCGCGATCACCGCGCCGTAAGGCAGCCGCAGCGCGCCGGGCGCGTCGAGCGAGCCGGCGCGGCGCACCTCCTGCCAGCGAAGCAGCCCGAAACTCATCAGGATGTGCCCGGTGTTCAGCAGCGTGCGGCGCAGCCGGCCGTGGGCCAGCGCCAGCGCCACGGCGGCCACTCCGCCGAGCAATCCGGTGAGTACGAACACCAGCACCAGCGCCCGCGGTCCCACAAACGCGCCAACGGCGGCGAACAGCTTGACATCGCCCGCGCCCATCCCGCCGGCGAGGTAGAGAATGAGGAAAATCGCGAAGCCCAGCGCCGCGCCGGCCAGCGCCGCAGCCGCTGCGGCCAGGCCGCCGAAATACGCGTGAAGCGCGAGCGCCACAAGGGCCCCCGGCACAGTCAGCCAGTTGGGAATCCGCCGCCACCCGAGATCGGTGACGGCCGCGGCGATCACCATCGTGGCGAGGGTGATTTTTATCGCCGCCGGCAGCGCCGGCAATGCCGTCCCCAGAATATTCACGCCGTTCACGACGCCCTCTCGAATATCACCGCTACCGAGTCGGCGTAGGCCGTCTTCCAGGCGCGGCTCATGCGCAGCGCCGAACCGAGCGCATGCTCGGCGGGAACCAGCACGAAGCGCACGCCCGCCTGCTCCAGCACCGCTTCCCAGCCGGGCCGGACTTCCACCACCTGGGCGTAACGCTCCAGGTGGTCCACGCCGTAGAAATCGCTGCGGCCGTCCACGAACACTTTCATGCGTCCGTCGAACCGGTAGATCAGGTAGCCGCCCCACTGGTCTTTGGCGAAGACCCGGTGTTGAAGGCCACGATGCTCCAGGTAGCTCGCGGCGCGAACGGGGAAGCGCGCGGGGTCAAACCCCACCTGCCGCGCGCGCGCCAGGCCGGCAACGCCGGCCAGCGATGCCGCCAGAACCAGCAGCAGGGGCAGTGTCCCGTATACTTTTCCGTCAATCGCGGCGACGCGGTTCGAGTAGTCGAGAAAAGCGCGCCACCGCGGCATCCGCTCGACTTCCCGGGTCAGCGCCACGACCGCGAGCGGTAGAAGCACCACGGCCGCGGTCGGCAGGTGCCGCGCCGAATACAGCGACATGTGCAGCAGCGCGAAGGTGAGCAGCGCCGGGCCCCAGGCGCGCTGGCGCAACAGCGCAAACCCGCCGGCCACGGCGGCCAGCAGGAACAGCTCCACGTAGATCGCGCCGGGCGCGTGGAAGCTGAAGCTGCGGAACTCGGAGATGTGGTCCATCAGGTAATCGTTGCGCAGGTAGTCCACGATATGCGCATGCACTTGCCACCCGTAGGGATTGGCAAACGTCGCCAGCAGCGATAAGAAAGCCGCTACCGAGAAACGAAAGCCCTGCCGGGCTCGGAGTCCAAAGTTCGGGGTCCGGAGTTCTTCGAACCAGGCGCCGAGGGCGTACAGACACAGCATGCCCACGCCGAGCGGAAAGCTCCCATGCACGTTGGCCCACAGGCAGGCGAGCGGCGGCAGAAGAAAGAGGGCGCGGGTGGGCCGGCGGCGCTCGTGCTCGGCGACGGCGACGAAGGCCAGCGCCAGCAGCCAGGAGAAGATATGGGGCCGGGCCAGCCAGTGAATGCTGGTTGTGCCCATCATCAGGACGGTTGCCGCGGCTGTGAAAAAGAGGTTGCCGCCGAGCGACAGCGACAATCGAGCGCCGCCCCAGGCGGCCACGGCGATCGCCAGCGCCGCCAAAACGGCCACGCCTGCGAGGCCCGCGACGGAGTGCGCGCCGCCCAGCAGAACATCGGAGAGCCATTCCCAGGCGAACCAGGGGCTGCCGGCGCGCGTGTAGGAAAACGCGTCCACGCTCGGAACTCCGCCGCCGGCCAGGATGCTTTCGCCGGCGCGGATGTGCCAGCCGGCATCGCTGTCGCGGAACAGCACGCGGGCGCCTTCGGAGAGGAACAGCACGTGCAGCAGCGCCACGGCAAAAACCGCGGTCCCCACGCTGGGCAGCGCCAGCGCGGCGAGCAGCCGTACCTGTGGCAGCGCGCTCGCCGGGGAGTGAGTTTGGGGACACGTTTGCGCTAGGGCCTGGCTGTAGCCGCTCATGGTGATGGTTTGCGTCGGCCAGAAAACCGCGCGCAGGCTCGACGCACTCGCTGGCGGTTCACCGCCAGAGGCGTCGTGGTGAGCCCACGCGGCGGATGCTAAACCGAGGTCAGCGCCGAGCTGATGCTTTCATACAGGCTGCTGAGCGCCTGGGCAATCCCGCGGATGGCCGTAATCATACCCAGCGCGATCGCCGCCACGATCAGGGCGTATTCGACAAGGTCCTGGCCTTCGGTCTCGCGCCAAAGGCGACTGAACATTTTTTTCATGGACGATTCTCCGGTTCTTCCGATTTACCAGCAACTTTCATCATGGGGGGCGAGGGGATGAGGGCCGATGGCCCGCGCAGCGAGCTGAGCGGCAGCGCCGCCGAGCCGTCGCCCGGGCTCCTCGCGCCGCGCAAAGCTTCGGTCACAATCTTGAAGTTTTCGATGGCTGCGGCGAAATAGTTGCGCGCCTGGAGCGACTTCACCAGCTCGGCGCGGGCCCGCTCGTATTCACCCATTTCCATCAGGACAACGGCCAGATTGTTGTGGGCGGACGCGGGGTCGCCGGCGGCGAGGAATTCGCGCCGCGCGCCTTCGACATCGCCGCGCCGCGCGAGCGCGATGCCGAGGTTGTTCCGGGCCGCGGCGAAATTCGCGTTCAAGTGCAATGCGTGGCGGAACTGAGCTTCGGCCCCTTCGAGAACATTCTGCAGGAGCAGGTTGTAGCCGAGGTTGTTGTGCAGCCGGTCGGAGTGCGGCCGCGCGGCGATGGCCTGGCGGAAGGCGTTTTCGGCGGCGGCACGATCGCCGCGCTCGTCCTGCAACATCCCCAGCTCGTTCCAGGCCTCGGCAGCTTCCGGCGAGCGCCTGAGGAACGCGGCCAGCACCGGCGCCACTTCGGCGGCCTGGCCGGTGGCGCGCGCGGTTCGGGCCAGGCCCACGGCCGCCGCTTCGGAAGGCGAAATGTTCATCGCCCGGCTGTAATGATCGAACGCCTCTTCGCTCAGCCGATATCGCTCGTAGATCGCGGCCAGGTCAAGGCGGGCCGCGATATCCTGCGGGTCAAGGCGCAGCCGCGCGTTCAGCAACTGCACGCGGCGGTCATCTGTCAGTGGGTTGAATGCGCCCTGTGCCTGCATCGCAAAAACCTGCCGCAACGCGTCGTCGGGCGAAGCCGGAGCCGGAACGGGCTGCGAGAGGGAAACGCGTGGCAACCCGGAGCGAACGCTGCGGGCTGCCGGCGCCCCGAAAATGCCCGACCAGCTCCGCGACACCACACGCCGGCTGCATCCGGAGGACAGCAGCGTCACCGCTGCCAGTGCGGCAGCCAGAGCAGCCATGCGGGCGTTAGTCTTTGATCCGCGAGAATTCAAGCTCATCCCCGACTTCCGTTCGGCTGCCTGCCACGGCTCCGGCGGCCAGCTCCAGAACGCTGGCGGCTCTCCACACCATGCGGGTCAAGCGAAACGGGGGCATCCGGTGATAAACCCGCCTCACTCTCCGCTGGCCATCCAGAAAGACCACATCAATGGCGAAACGCATCCCGAAGGTGTGGATTGCCTGGGTGGGAATCCACAAACCCTCGCCCGGCCGCAAAGCAGCATGGTTCAGCAGGCCGACGCGGCGGCTCCGCGGCGTCTCGGCCAACTGTACACTCTCGGCAACCGTTGTTCCCCGGGTCTGATTCCGAACGAGAAAACGCTTCAGGCCGCCCTTTCCGGGTGTCACTTCGCTCCTCCCGGATGGAGACGTTTCCAGTGCCCTGACGCTCCTGTGCGCGCGCGGAAAACCCTTTAGCGAGAATACCGTTAGCCCCTGCTCCCTGTCAATTTCTAAGTCAGATGCCCTCAGACGTCCCGGCGCGAAGAGTTTCCACGGCGGAACCGGCTCCTTCGACAAAACACCCTTTGACACAAAGAGTTGCGGACATTCTACAACTCAGGCCGGCGGTGAGAGTTGGCCTTCGAATTGCTCTC
>JBKKAI010000481.1:0-5806 GCA_046714815.1 Terriglobia bacterium
CGCGGCCTACCGGCCGCGCACGGACCTGTTGTGGCAGGCCAACCGCGCGACGCGCAACAATGTGTTCGGCCTGCTGCTGCCACAATCGGTGATCCCCGGGATTTCCGGCCCCGTTCTGGGAACGACATCGTTTTCCGACGGCGTGTGGGGAAGCGCCGCCGGCGCGCTGTTTTCCTGGGAGCCGTTCGACTTCGGGCTGCGCCGGGCCGGTGTCCAAGCGGCGGAATCGGCGCGCGACCAGGCGGCGGCGGAGCTGGCCGTCATCAGGCTGGAGGTCGCGACCGTCGCGGCCGATGCGTTTCTGACTGTGCTGGCGGCGCAGGCGCGGGTGCGTTCGGCGCAGGCCAATGTGGAGCGGATGCGCATCTTCACCGAGTCCGTGCAGGTGCTGGTGAAGAACGAGCTGCGGCCCGGCGCCGAAGAATCGCGCGCCACCGCGGAGCTGGCCGCCGCCCGCACGATCTTGATCCAGGCGGAGCAGGCCGAGCAAGTCAGCCGCGCGAACCTCGCGCAGGCAGTGGGCCTGGCCGGGACCGGCGTCACGGTGGCCGGCGGCGCATTGTCGGGAGCCCCGGCCCCGAGCGTACGCTCCGAGTTGTCCGCTGCCGCACGGCCTCCGGCGGCGCCTGCCGCCCACCCCGCCGCGCTGGCACAGAATGCCGCGGTGGACCTGGCCCGCGCGCGCGAGCGCGTTCTGGAACGCTCTTATTTTCCGCGCTTCAATTTCCAATCCTCGGTCTTCGGCCGCGGCACCGGGGCGCTGGTGAACGGAGGTTTGCTCGGCGGCGCGAACGGCCTGGCGCCCGACGTGGGGAACTGGGCCGCCGGCATCACGGTGACATTTCCGTTGTTCGACTTCGCTTCGTTGCGCGCGCGCAGGGAACTGGAATCGTTTCGCGAGCGCGCCGAATCGGCCCGCTACGACCAGGTGGTTCAGAGCCTGGCGGCGCAGGCGGAAAAAGCGCGCGCGCTGGTGGACGGGGCGCGACGCGTGGCCGAGAACACGCCGGTGCAACTGGAGGCGGCGCGCACCACGGAAGGGCAAGCCCGCGCGCGCTACCAGGCGGGGTTGACCACGGTGCTGGAAGTGGCCGAGGCGCAGCGGCTGCTCGCCCAGGCCGAAGCCGAGGAGGCCTTGGCGCGTCTGGCCGTTTGGCGCGCGATGCTGGCGTCCGCGGCCGCCGCGGGCGACCTGGAACCCTTCCTGAAGCAGGTCCGCGCCGCCTCGCCGGGAGGTCCCTGAGAGGCCACTGCGAAGGCACTGCGAAGGCACTGCGAAGGCACTACGAAGGCAATGATATGTGGCTGGTCCTGGCCGCGCTGCGGCGTCCGATCACGGTGGTGGTACTGGTTCTGGGCCTCGTCCTGGGCTCCTACCTGGCGGTCCGGCGGATGCCGGCGGATATTTTCCCGAACTTCGGATTGCCCGTGATCTACGTGGCACAGCCCTACGGCGGAATGGATCCCGCGCAGATGGAGGGCTACATCGTCTCCTATTACGAGTATCACTTTCTCTACATCGCCGGCATCGAGCACGTGGAGTCGAAATCCATCCAGGGTGTGGCGCTGATCAAGCTGTTCTTTCATCCCGGCACGGACATGGGACAGGCGCTGGCCCAGACCGTGTCCTACGTGAACCGCTCGCGCGCTTTCATGCCGCCCGGGACCGTGCCGCCGTTCATCGTGCGGTTTGACGTGGGAAGCGTTCCGGTGGGACATCTCGTCTTTTCCAGCGACACTCGGCGGCTCGGCGAAATCCAGGACCTGGCGCTGTTCCGTGTGCGTCCGGTCTTCTCCACTCTACCGGGTGTCTCGGCCCCGCCGCCGTTTGGCGGCAACCAGCGAACGGTGGTGGTCCACGCCGACCCGCAGCGCCTGCGCGCCTACGGCCTTTCGCCGGAGGACGTGGTGAAGGCCGTCAGCACCGGGAACATCATCATGCCGGCCGGCAATGTGCGCACCGGCGAGCTGGCGCGGATCGCGCCCGTCAACTCGGTGGTGCGCGGCATCCAGGAGCTGAACGATATCCCGATCCGAACCGGCTCCGGGCCCACCGTGCTGTTGCGGGACGTGGCGACGGTCGAGAACAGCTCGGACATCCTGAGCGGCTATGCGCTGGTGAACGGCCGGCGCGCCGTGTACATCCCGGTGAGCAAGCGCGCCGACGCCTCCACGCTCGCCGTGGTGCAGCAGGTGAAGGCCAACCTGCCGCGGATGCAGGCTCTGGTGGACCAGGCCACCGGCACGCCGGACGAAATCAAGATCCGCTTCGAGTTTGACCAGTCCGGCTACGTCCTCCAGGCCATCCGCAGCCTGGTGACCGAGGGCCTGCTCGGCGCTTTTCTGACCGGCCTGGTGGTGCTGCTTTTTCTGCGCGATTTGCGGAGCGCGCTGATCGTCGTTGTGACCATCCCCCTGGCGCTGCTCTCCTCGCTGGTTGCCCTGTGGCTCACCGGGCACACCATCAACATCATGACGCTGGGCGGACTGGCGCTGGCGGTGGGCATCCTGGTGGACGAATCCACCGTCACGATCGAGAACATCCACGCGCACCTGGTGCGCGGGAAATCACGGGCGCGCGCGGTGCTGGATGCCAGCGCCGAAGTCGCCGGCCCGCGGCTGCTGGCGATGCTGAGCATCCTGGCGGTGTTCCTGCCGTCTTTCTTCATGGTGGGTGTGAGCCGCGCGCTGTTCGTGCCGCTGGCGCTGGCGGTGGGCTTTTCGATGGTGGCGTCGTATTTCCTGGCCAGCGCGCTGGTTCCGGTGCTGGCCACCTGGATTCTCCGCGACCATCCATCGCCCAGCTTGTCTCGGGCGCACCGTGACGACGGCGCCTTCGCGCGTCTGCAGGCGTCGTACGGCCGCGCGGTCACGCGGCTGATGGCCGTCCGCTGGCCGCTGGTTGCCGGCTATGCGGCGGGGGTGGCGCTCGTCCTGTTCCTTATCGTCCCGCGGCTGGGCACCGAGATGTTTCCGGCGGCGGACACCGGCCAGTTCCAGCTCCGTTTTCGCGCCCCGGTGGGTACGCGCGTGGAGCGCACCGAAACCGCCGCGCTGAAGATCCTGGACGCCATCCGCGACGAAGTCGGCGCCGGCAATGTCGCTATCACGCTGGGCTTTGTGGGCACCCAGCCGTCCAGCTACCCGGTCAACACCATTCATCTGTGGACCGGCGGCCCGCACGAAGGTGTCATGCTGGTTTCGCTGAAGCCGGCCGCACGCGTCCACGGCGAAGAATTAAAGGAGCGCCTCCGGAAAAAGCTGCCGGCGATTCTGCCCGGTGCCACCTTTTCCTTCGAAGCCGGCGACATCGTCAGCCAGGTGATGAGCTTCGGCTCGCCCACGCCGATCGAGGTGGCGGTGAGCGGCCCCAGCCTGGCGGCCAATCGCGAATTCGCCGAGAAGGTGCTGGCGGAGTTGAAGCAGGTGCCATCGCTGCGTGACCTGCAGTTCGGCCAGCCGCTCGACTATCCCACCGTGGAAGTCACCGTGGATCGCGAGCGCGCCGGCCAACTGGGGCTTACGGCCGAGCAACTGGGCCGCTCGCTGGTGGCCGCGACATCCTCGAGCCGCTTTACGCAGCCAAACTACTGGCGCGATCCGGCGACCGGCACCGCCTACCAGGTCCAGGTCGAAGTGCCGCAATCGGAGATGAGCTCCATCGAAGACGTCCAGAACATCCCCGTGATGGCCAACGGGAAGGGAACGGTAATGGTGCGCGATGTCGCCAGCGTCGCCTACGGAACGATGGTGGGCCAATATGACCGCTACAACATGCAGCGCATGGTGACGCTGACGGCCAACGTTTCGGGCGAAGCCCTGGGCGGGGCATCGGCCAGAGTGCAGGAGGCGGTCAGACGCGCCGGCCAGCCCCCGCGCGCGGTTTCGGTTGCGGTGCGCGGGCAGGTTCCACCGCTGCGGCAAACCCTGGAAGGGTTGCGGCTGGGGTTGCTGCTTTCGATCGCGGTGATTTTTCTCATGCTGGCGGCAAATTTCCAGTCGCTGTCGCTGGCCTTCGCCGTCGTCACCGCGGCCCCCGCCGGCATTGCCGGCGTCGCCATGGTCCTGCTGGTGACCGGGACCACGCTCAACGTGCAATCGTTTATCGGGGCGATCATGGCCATCGGCGTGGCGGTGGCAAATGCCATTTTGCTGGTGACATTCGCCGAGCAGCGGCGCCGGCAGGGAGCGAGCGCCGCCGATGCAGCCGTATTTGGCGCGCAAAGCCGCCTGCGCCCCATCCTGATGACCAGCGCCGCGATGGTGGCCGGCATGCTGCCGCTGGCCCTCGGCGCGCAGCAGACCGCGCCGCTCGGCCGGGCCGTGATCGGCGGACTGGTGGCTGCGACGCTGGCGACGCTGCTGGTTCTGCCGGCCGTGTTCTCGATGGTGCAGCAGCGGCGCAGCGCGCGTTCCGCTTCGCTGGACCCGAACGATCCCGACAGCCGTTATTTTGACCCGCAGGGAGTGACCTCGTGAGGATTTCGAGCGTTGCGGCCCTTGCTGCCTGGGAGCGCGGGCGTCCCGCCCGCCCGGTCGTCGTTTTGTGCCTGCTGTTTCTGGCCGGCTGCAGTCGGGAAGCTGCTACTCCAGCGGCCGCTCCGGCCGCCGGTGCGGCCCAGGGGAGTGCGCCGCCTGCGGCCGGCGCCGCGGCTGCTGCCGGCGCGCCGCTTACCGTGGAAGTCGTGAAAGTGGTCGAGCAGAAACTCGAGCGAAGCATCCGGCTTCCCGGCGAGTTGCTGCCGTTCCAGGCCGTGGCGCTGTATCCGAAGCTGGCCGGGTTCGTCGAGCGCGTGAACGTAGACCGCGGCTCACGCGTACGGCGGGGGCAGCTTCTGCTGCGCCTGGCCGCGCCTGAGCTGGCTTCGCAGCGCGGTGAGACGGAAGCGAAAGTCCAGGCGTTGCGCGCCCAGCGGGCCGAGGCGGAAGCGAAACTGGCCTCCGACGAGGGGACCTACCAGCGGCTGAAGGCGGCTTCGGCGACGCCCGGCGTGGTGGCGGGCAACGACGTGGTGGTGGCGCAGAAGGCCGTGGACGCGAGCCGGGCGCGTGTCCAGGCGCTGGAGAGCAGCGAAAAGGCTGCCCGGGCCGCCGCCCAGTCGGATCGGCAGGTGGAGGATTATCTGCGGGTTACCGCGCCGTTTGACGGGATCATCACCGAGCGCAACGTCCACGCGGGCAGCCTCGTCGGCGCGAGCGGCGCGTCCGGCGCCGCGCCCATGCTGCGCATTGAACAGGTTTCCCGCTTGCGGCTGGTGGTCGCCGTGCCCGAGGTGGAGGTCGGCTCCATCGCCTCCGGCGAGCGGGTCAGCTTCACGGTCCCGGCCTTTCCGGGTGAAACATTCCACGGCACCATCCGCCGCATATCTCACTCCATGGATGCGAAGACCCGCACGATGCCGGTGGAGCTGGACGTGGCCAATCCCTCCGGCCGTCTGGCGCCGGGGATGTTTCCCGAATTGGCCTGGCCGGTTCGGCGTCCCAAGCCCAGCCTGTTCGTGCCGCCCTCGGCTATCGTGACCACCACCGAGCGCACTTTTGTGATTCGCGCGCGCGGCGGCAAGGCGGAGTGGGTTAACGTCCGCCGTGGCGCGCCGTCCGGCGACCTTATGGAAGTATTCGGCGCGCTGGGGGCCGGCGACGAAGTCGTCCGCCGCGCTACCGACGAGCTTCGCTCCGGCGCCGCCGTCCGCCCGCGCTCGATGTAAACTCCCGCCTGCGTAATGTCCTAACCCAGTCCTATCCCGGATTATTCATGAATTTTGACGGCTCTGGTTTGGAGTGCGGTGGTTTGCCACCGCTTTTC
>JBKKAI010000482.1:0-5291 GCA_046714815.1 Terriglobia bacterium
CGCCGGACGTACTTGCTCAGGTTGTTCTTCAGCTCGCGAAGGCCAACGGTTGCCATGAAGCTAATGTAGCTTCGCGAAGCTACATTGTCAAACTGGCGCGTCTCGCCGATCCGGGCCCGCCAAGGCGTTCTTAGCCTCATAACTCTTAACTCATAACTCATAACTCTTAACTGCTCTTACCTGTGTCCCCACTTCAGCTTGTTCCGTAACACTTCAAAATAGCTTTTACCCGGCGGGCGCACCAGCCGGAGCAACTGCGGCGAGAGGCGGCAGACAATGCGGCCGCTCGAATGAATGCTCACGCCGACCTGGCCGTCCACGGTCAGGAACACCGACTCCTCCTGCGAGTTGACGACCACCTCAATCGAGGAGCTGCCAGGCACGACCAGCGGGCGGTTGGTCAGCATATGGGAGGCGATCGGAGTCAGCAGCATGGCATCCACGGCGGGCAGCACGATCGGCCCGCCGGCCGAAAGCGAATAGGCGGTGGAGCCGGTGGGCGTGGCCACGATCAGGCCATCGGCTTTGAAATTGGACACAAACTGGCCGTCCACGAAGGCGTCGAAGTCCAGGATGCGCGAGATGGCGGCCTTGTTAAGCACTGCGTCATTCAAAGCATGGTACGTCTCGATCACCTGGGACACGCCGGGTCCGGCTTCGCGGCGGACCTCCACTTGCAGCTTACGCCGGCACTCCACTTCGTGGCGGCCGGCAAGCACCAGATCGAGGGCGGGGTACATCTCGTCGAGCGTGACCACGGTCAGAAAGCCGAGGCTTCCCAGGTTGACCGCCAGCAGCGGGATGCCGAGTCCTCCGGCGGCGCGCGCGGCCGCCAGCAGGGTTCCATCGCCGCCCAGCACCACAAGCATTTCCACGCGTTCCGCCAGTTCGGGGCGAGGCTCACCGGTTTCGGCGCCGCCGAGCGCCGCCGCGGTTTCCTGATCCAACAGCGCGGTGATGCCGCGCTCGGCGAACCAGCGCCGCAGGCCGGGAACGATCTCGCGCAACTCCGGCCTCGGCTTTGAAATGATGCCAACGGTCTTCATCGGCGATTCTTCAACAGCAGAAAAAACTCCTGGTTGCCTTCGCTGCCCAGCACCGGGCAGGGGGCCGCGCCGGCGGCGGTGAATCCGGCGGCTTCGGCGGCGGCGCGGACCCTGGCCACCGCGGCTTCATGGACCAGCGGGTCGCGCACAATTCCGCCCTTGCCCACCTGCCCGCGGCCCGCTTCGAACTGCGGCTTCACCAGGACCACGGCCTCGGCGCCTTCCTTCATCACCGCCGGCAGCCGCGGAACGATAAGCGTAGCAGAAATGAACGAAACATCCACGCAAACGAAGTCCACCGGCTCGCCAATGTCTTCGGGGCCAAGGTGGCGCGCATTGAGCTTCTCGCGCAGAATGACGCGCGGATCGTTGCGCAGGCGCCAGTCCATCTGCCCCGTGCCAACGTCAATCGCGAAGACGCGCGCCGCTCCGCGCTGCAGCAGGCAGTCGGTGAAGCCACCGGTGGAAGCGCCGACGTCGAGGCAGACCTTGTTCTCGACGCGGATCCCGAACAAGTCGAGCGCCGCCTCGAGCTTAAGACCGCCGCGCCCGGCGTAGCGCAGCCCCTGGCCGAGCAGCCGAACCGCCGCGTCGGCGCGCACCGCGGTTCCGGCCTTCGCAGCTTTTTGCTCGTTGACCAGCACCTGGCCCGCCAGGATCAGCGCCTGCGCTTTCTCGCGCGTTTCGGCCAGGCCGCGCTCTACTAATAGCTTGTCGAGTCGCGTCTTCACAGTAGGACAGCCCGGTGGACAGCCTGAAGGCTGTCCTACTGCTGTTTCTTCAGCCAGGCCATTCCCTTTTTCCAGCGCTGCTTTTCGACGTAGCCGGCCGGGTGTTCCTGTTTCATGGCAGTGTAGTGCATTTCGCGATTCAGTTTGCGGAAGTTCTCGAAGCGGCCGCGGTCGAGCAATCCGTCCTCCAGTGCCTGGCGAACCGCGCAGCCGGGCTCGGTGTTGTGGCCGCAATCACCGAAATGGCATTGCCCGGCGAGAGATTCAATATCCTCGAACGCTTCCTGAACGCCGCTGGGCGCCACCCACATCTGCAGTTCCCGCATTCCGGGCGTGTCTATCAGCAGGCCGCCTCCGGGCAGCACGAACAGCTCGCGGTGAGTGGTGGCGTGCCGTCCGCGGCCATCGCTTTCGCGCACCTCCAGGACCTTTTGCCGCTCGCGGCCGAGCAGGGCGTTGATGATCGTGGACTTGCCCACGCCGGAAGATCCCACGAGCGCCGCGGTCTTGCCGGGCCCGATCTGCTCGCGCAGGGCATCGAGGCCCTGGCGCGAAGCGGCGCTCGTCACCAGCACTACCGCCCCCATTGCGACAGCTTCCACGCCAGCCAGCCGGCCCGGAAGGTCATCGCACAGGTCCGACTTGTTGAGGACGATTACCGGCATCGCGCCGCTTTCCCAGGTGACGGTGAGGTAGCGTTCCAGACGGCGGAGGTTGAAATCGTGGTCGAGACCCATCACCAGGAGAGCGACGTCGATATTCGCGGCGATTACCTGCTCGGCCGTTTCGGTCCCTGCCGCTTTGCGCGAGAAACTGGTGCGCCGCGGCAGGATGCCGTGGATAAGGCCAAAACCGATGGTCGTTGGCCCCCTTTCCGGGAGGCGGAGAAGTACCCAATCGCCGACCACTGGGAAATCCGGCGCGCCCGCCGCCTGGTGGCGAAATCGTCCGGTGACCTGCGCAGGGAACTCGCCCGCTTCGGTGTAGACGTGGTAGAGATCGCGTTGCTGGCAGGCGACCCGCGCGGCGGCAAAACCCTCCCGGGCACTCTCTTCGTAATGGCGGGCGAAGAACGAGTCCCAGCCGAGAGCTTCCAGGGTCGGCGCGGGATCCATAACGTCAGCTCGTGCGGGCGCCCAGGTAAGCTGCGATCTCGAGAAGGCGTCCGGCGCGGGCGCCCAGGGGCTCGAGCGCCTGGGTGGCCGCCTGGATCGTGGCGGCGGCCAGCTCGCGCGAGCGCTCCAACCCGTGCACAGAGGGGTAAGTGGCTTTCTGCTGGGCGGCATCTTTACCGGCTGTCTTTCCCAGATTTTCGGAAGAGCTTTCGACGTCGAGGATGTCGTCCACGATCTGGAAGGCGAGGCCAATGTGGCGGCCGTACTCGGAAAGCGCCGCCAGTTCGGACTCGCCGGCGCCGGCGGCCATTGCCCCGCAGCGGACGGCGGCCCTCAGCATCGCACCGGTCTTGGAGCGGTGGATGGCCTCGACGATGGCGGCGTCGGCGGGCCGGCGCTCATACTCGAGGTCCAGCATCTGGCCGCCGATCATGCCGTTGATAGTGCCGGCGGCGCGCGCCACTTCTACGACAATTTCGGGACGGCCACAGCCGCCGAGCACCTCGAACGCCAGCGTCAACAGGGCGTCGCCGGCTAGGATCGCCGTCGCTTCACCGAACGCCTTGTGGCAGGTGGGCTGGCCGCGGCGGAAATCGTCATTGTCCAGCGCCGGCAGGTCATCGTGGATCAGCGAATAGGTGTGAATCATTTCGAGCGCGCAGCCAGCGTCGAGCGCGTCCGAAATGTCGAGTGCGTCCGAAATGTCAAGCGCGTCCGAAATGCGGTTGGCGCGCGGCGACGCCGGCGACCCGGCGCTTTCGCTCCGGGCTGCTGCCGCCGCCGCTTCCAGGCAGAGGATCGGCCGGATGCGCTTTCCGCCGGCGAAAACGCTGTGCCGCATGGCGCGGTGTAGCAGCGTGGCGGGCAACCCGCCGCGGTGCGGCGTCTCCGGGTTCTCGTCTGCCTTCGGCAGAAGCGCATCGAGGCGCGCATCCACGTCCTGCTGCCGCAGACGCAGGTACTCTTTCAGGGAAAGCGATGCAGCAGCGCTCACGGTTTTTCGGATTCGTCGGCCAGCTTGAAGGGCTCGGCGGCCAGGCGCCCGTCGGCCTTGCGGACCAGGATCTCAATACGGCTTTCAGCGCTGTCGAGCTGGCGCCGGCAATTCTCGGAGAGCTTCATACCCTCTTCGAACAGCTCGAGCGCTTTTTCGAGCGGCAGGTTGCCGTTCTCCAGCCCCTTGACAATCTTCTCCAGGCGGTCAAGGCAGCCTTCAAACGACTCTGGCGCGGGCTTGGCTTCGGGAGGCATTCGGCAATCATAATGTAACACAGGCTCGCCGCCTGGGAGCGCGGGCGTCTTGCCCGCACCGGTAGTCCCGCTTCGCGGGGAGCGGGCGGGACGCCCGCGCTCCCAGGAATAGGCGGAATTCGGAATCAAGGAACCTTCGGATTTAAGGGACCAGGGTCAAAGTTGCTTTTGTAGCGCGCTCGACGGCGGTGGGAGAAAAAACCCGCTTCAAAGCTTCACCCTTGTGCCAGGTTTTGAACTGGTCTTTGAAGTGGCTGCTGAAGGCATGGCCGGACTGGCCCATCGGAAGAGTCAGCAGCGTTTCATCGAGATTGCCGAAATCCACCACCATGCGCATGGACTGCCCCAGCGTGGGCGTGGTTTGCTTGACGGTATAAGAGTTGCCCGATTGGCGAAACGGTCCGGCGCTGAAGCGCGAGCGCAGCAGGCCGGGCAGCTTCGATCCCACCGGGTGCGCGAACGTGGTCTCGATGAGCCGGCCCCAGGGCCACTGGCGCAACTCCTCGGTGTGGAACTCGGCGGCCAGGGCCTTTGCGGCGCGCTCGACACTGCGCGCCATCACCTCGTCGTAGTCGGCCAGCCCGGGAGGCAGCCAGCGCGCGGGCCGATCGCGGATCACGTTCTCGAGAAACAGGGTGCTCATCCGCCAGCGGTACCCGGCGTAAGCGGGGCCGGCGCCCGGCTGCAGCAGCTCCTTCAGGAATTCCTGGCGGGCGAATTGGGTAAGGCTGGCTTCGGAGGAATCGGCCCACAATTCGCCCGACCAGCCGCGAAGCTGCGCCGCCAGTTACCGGGCACGTGCGTCCGTGCGCCGGTGCTCGAGCGCGCCGGCAAAAGCCTCGGCCAGTGTCTTGAAGTGCGCGGAGTACACGTCCGCCTGGATCCGGGTGAAATCCTCGGGACGAAGCTTGCGCCCGCTACCGCCGGCTCCACCCACGTCACCCCCACCTATGTCACCAAGGTGCAGCGACAGCAACTCGTAGATGCGCTCGGTGCGGTCCGGCGCTTCCCACTTGGTGGCCACCGGATAGGGATAATCGTCGGGCACGATCCGGCCGTTGGCGGTGACGATAATCCCGGAGGGCGGGTTGTACACCCGGGGAAGCCGGTCGAACGGGATGTAGCCGGTCCAATCGTTACCGCTGTCA
>JBKKAI010000483.1:0-8050 GCA_046714815.1 Terriglobia bacterium
GTCAGGTAATGACAAGTGATTTCAGCGTAGATCCAGTTGATTGCGGCAGAGTCTTCGGCTGCGAGGATCCGCCCTGCCCTTGACCGCGTGGAATGGTTGCGAGCCGGCAACCGCGGTGGGCGCCAGAGGAGCTCAGTCAGCCATATGGTAGGCAGCCCGCTGCAGAAGCAGGACGGCGCTGAGGACGGCGGCCATGCCAAAAAGCTGGGCGAACGCCAGGCTTTCGCCCACCAGCAGGACAGCGAACAGAATGGCGAAAACGGGTTCCAGCGTGGCGGTGACCACGGTGTGAGTGGGCGGCAGGCGCTTAAGGCCGGCGTAGTAGAGCGCCAACGGCAGCAGGCTGGAAAGAACCGCGTAGAGAAAGAACAGCCCCCACTGGCGCGGCGGATAGCCTGCTGCCACCAGCCGCAGCGGGGAGCGAACCAGCGCCCAGAAGATGCTGGCGGCGCCCAGCGCGTAGAGCAGGCTGGTCCATAGCTCCACGCGGCGCGCCATCCTCGCGCCCCAGATATTCAGGAACGAAAAAGTCAGCGCGGCGCCCAGCCCATAGGCGATGCCGGCTGGGTTCCAGGCGACCTCGCCGGCGCGATACCCTCCCACAGCCAGGAGACATCCGGCGAAGGCCAGTGCCGCTGCCAGCGCCTGCCGCGGGCCGATTGGCCGGCGCATGTCGCTTCGGGCACACACGGCGCTGTAAAGCATCACCCAGATGGGCGCGGTGTACTGCACCAAAATGGCGGTGGTGACGTTGGTGAGGTGGATGGCGGCGAGGTAGTTATAGTTCGAAGCGGCGATTCCGGCGGTGCCGAGCAACGCGAGGCCGGCGGCCAGCCGCGGCGTCACCCGCAGCATTGATCGGCGCGCCACCAGCGCAAACCCGAGCAGCAGCAAAAAGGAAAAGCTGGAGCGCACCTGGGCCAGCGTCAGCGGATCGGCCTGGCGGATAAAAAGGAACTTGGCGAATGCGGCGCTAAAACCCCAGCAGAGGGCGGCCCCGCCGATGCACAGGTAGCCGGCCGCCGCCGCCGGCGACACCCGGAGCGAAAGCTCCGGGTTGCCCGCCGGGCGTTGCGGACGTTCATCCGGCAAGGAGGGCGTCAATGCGGGCCGGGTCGAAGCCAATGATCACTTCCCCATCAATCACCACGGTGGGGGTCGCGTTGCTGCGGTGGGTCTGGGTGAGGTCGCGCAGCGCCTGCGGGTCTCTTCGCACGTCCAGTTCCTCGAACTCGACGCCCTTGTGTGAAAGATACTCTCTCACGGTGCGGCAGGGAGGTCATGTGTATTGCGAATAGAGAGTGATTTTTTTCTTCACAATTTCATCATATCACGCGGCCCCCGGCCCGATTATCCGCCGGGCGCCCGGCGGATTACCCGCCGGGTGGATTGTCCGCCTCGCCCTCCGGCTCGCTGTGGATCGTAAGCCGGAAGACACTGGGGAAGGCGCGCTTGAAGCGGCTTTCCAGGTCGGCGGTGATCTCGTGGACGCGGGTAATGGGCAGGTCGCCGCTCATGGTGCAATGGCAGGAAGCGTACAGCCGGTCGCGCACGGCGCGCACCAGGATCTCGTGGCAGTCCACGATTTCCGGAAAGCGGGCGGCGATTTCGCGCAGGCGCTTCTCCATCCGGCGATGCTGTTCCACCGCCATGCGCCCGAACTCGATCCCGGCGCCCTCGTTCTCGATGTGCGTGTTGATGGCGGCGACTTCCGGCGCCTCGCGCAGGATGTCGGCCTCGACGCGGGTCACCAGCTCGTGCGCCTCGCGCAGCGTCAGGCGGTCGTTCACCTCCAGGTGCAGCTCGAGGTGGCGGTTGCCGCCGATCTCGTGCGCGGCCAGCTCGTGGACGTGCAGGTTGTGCCGCGCGGCCACCGACTTCACTTTTTCGAACAGGCTGCCCTCGAGCGGCGCGCGCGGCTCGGTGTGGATCATGACGTCGGCGCGCGGCAGCACTTGGTGGATACGCTCCTCGACCGCGTCGGAGATGGCCTTCACCTGCGCGAACAGCAGCGAGCGTTCCACGGCGATAATGGTATCCACGAAGTAGCGGTTGCCGGCGCGGCGGACGCGCACCCGCTCGCAGCTCAGCACGCCGTCCACCGCGCGCACCTGGTTCATCAGGTCGGCGCGCACGCCGGGGGGCGCGGCATCCAGCAGCGCATCCACCGTGCGCCGGCCGAGTTGCACGCCGACGTAGACCGCGATGGCGCTCACGCCGATGGCCGCCAGCGGGTCGGCCATCATCAGCCCGGGGATGCCGAGGGAGCGGCCGGCCACCACCAGGGCCAGGCCGAAGATCACCACCAGCGAGCTCCAGACGTCGGTGGAAAAGTGCAGCGCGTCGGCTTCCAGCGCCTGGCTATCGTACTTGCGGGCGACGCGCATCAGCGCCCGCGAGCGGCTCCAGTCCACCACCAGCGACAGGAACATCACCAGGAACGCCCACACCGATGGCTCGATATCGGCGTTTCCGCGCGCCAGGCGGCGCACCGCTTCCAGCACGATCCAGACGCAGGTCACCAGCAGCAGCCCGGTTTCCAAAAACGCCGAGAAGTTCTCGAACTTGTAGTGCCCGTACTGGTGGTCGGCGTCCGGGGGCTTGTCCGAGACGCTGACGGAAACGAAGGTGATCGCCGAGGCCACCAGGTCCAGCGCCGAGTGCGCCGCCTCCGATAGGATGCCCAGGCTGCCGGTGTGGAAACCCACCACCACCTTGAGCACGGTGATCACCGTGGCGCCGGCGATCGAGCTGAGCGCCACGCGGCGCTTTTCGCTCCGCTCCTCGCTCAGCGAAACTCGCGGCTCGGTTGCTGTGGCCGTGGCGAATCCTTCTTGCCGCAGCTATCCCGGCTGCGGCGCTGTGTTATCATAACTTACTAATCGTTCACCGGTTTTACAGCCCAAACCCTGCGAAGGAGATACGTAGTCCGATGAAATCAGCCAGAACCGATATCGCCACAGCCGTGCTCGCCGCCATGGTCGCCTTTTTCGCCGCCGGTAGCGGCCTGACGGCGCAAACGCCTGCCCCGCCGCCCGCCCCGGCCCAGAAGGCCCCCGGGACACCGGCCGCACCCGCGCAAAAGACCCCCGCGCCGCCTTCCGGCATCCAGACGCTGCCGGCGCCTTCGCCTCGCGATTCGGTGAAGCCCGATGACGTGGTGCTGACGATCGGCCCGGAAAAGATCACCCGCGCGCGATTCGAGCAGATCAAGCAGGGCATGCCGCCGCAGTACGCCGGCGTCCCCGCGCAAATGGGAGAAAAGGGGTTCGCCAACAACTATGCGACCTTTCGCAGCCTGGCGATGCTCGCCGAGCGGGAAAAGCTGGACCAGACCGCGGCGTTCAGGGAGCAGATGAGCTTCATGCGCACCGAGCTGATGGCGCGCCTGGCTCTCGGCCAGCTTTCGATCCGGTCCCAGACACTCACCGATGACGAGATGCAGGCCTATCTGAACGCGCACAAAGACGATTATCAGCAGGCGCGTGTGAAGGGGATTTTCGTGGCGCTGAATCCGCCGGCCAAGCCCGTTCCGCCCGCCAACCCGGAGCGTTCCGCTCCGGGGTCGCCAGCCGCCGCCGCTCCGCCGCCGCCCGAGCCCCCCAAGGCGCGGACTGACGCCGAAGCCCGCGCCCGCGCCGAAGAGTTGCGGAAGCAGATCGTGGCCGGCGCCGATTTCGCCGCCGTCGCCAAGGCCAATTCCGATCACGCCAACGCCGAAAAGGGCGGCGATTTCGGAGTGATCCGCAAAAACCAGCTCCCTCCCAACCTGGAAAAAGTCGTGTTCGTCCTGAAACCGAAGGAAGTCAGCGATCCGGTGAAAGAGGGACAGGGATACTACATTTTTCAGGTCGAGGAACTGCGCGCGATAACCCTCGATGAGGCCGCCGCCACCATCCGCGGCGTTCTGACAGACCAGAAGATGCAGGCGGAAATGAAGGGCGTGCAGGCGCAGTTCCCGGTGGTGTACAACGACCAGTACTTCGTCGAAGCGGCGCCGGCCGCCGGCTCCGGCGCGCGCCCGGTGATCACCGGCGTGGCCCCCGCGCAGCCCCAGCCCGCGCCAGCCCCGGCCGCCAAAAAGCCCTGAAGGACTAAAAGACTCTTACTGTGGTTTCTTGGGGTCGCTTTGTTCGTGGGCGGAGGTCTGGCTGCCGCTGGGGCGCTTCAACTTTACCGTAACCGTCTGCTCGGTTCCGCTGAGCTCGATCTCATCGCCGAAGGTCTGAAAGCCGGGCGCGATCACCTGCAGCCTGGCCGGGCCGGACGGGATCTCGGGCATCTCCGCCAACCCCTTGCCGTTGGTCTTGGTGTTCCACTCGCTCCGAACTTTCTTCACCAGCATCTTCCGCCCTTTGACGAAAGTCACGGTGACGGAAGCCTTGGGCACGGGCCGGTCGCGGGCCTCGTCCACCACCGCGATGGTCAGCAAGGTGTACTGCTTGTCGGCCGCGAGCGACGTTTCCGGGCGAACCAGCGGCCACAGGCACAGCAACAAAAGAAACGCGGGAAGGACGATTCGCAGGCGCATAGGGCTTTCCTCTATTCTACCCTGCTTGTGGTACTTTTCAGCAATGGGCTTTGGCTCGAACTCGGGTTTCTCCACGCGATGCATCCACGCCGGGCAGGAGCCGGACCCGGCCACCGGCGCGGTCGCCGTCCCCATCTACCAGACCTCGACCTTCGCGCAGGAGGCGCTGGGAGTCAACCGGGGCTACGAGTACGCGCGCACATCCAATCCCACGCGCCACGCGCTGGAGCGCAACCTGGCGGCGCTGGAGGGCGGCGAGGCGGCGCTGGCCTTCGCCTCGGGGATGGCCGCGATTAACGCGCTGCTCAGCCTGTTCAGCCGCGGCGACCATGTCGTGTGCTCGCGCGATGTCTACGGCGGCGTGCCGCGCCTGTTCAACTCCATCCTGGCGCGGTTCGGAATGGAGTTCAGCTATGCCGACACGGCCTGCCCGGGCGAAGTGGAGAAAGCCATCCGGCCCCATACGCGGCTGATCTACCTGGAGACGCCCGCCAACCCGCTGATGAGCGTCAGCGATATCGCCGCCACAGCCGCTTTGGCGCGCGGCCGCGGCCTGCTGGTGGCCGTGGACAATACCTTCATGAGCCCGTATTTCCAGCGCCCGCTCGAGCTGGGCGCCCACGTGGTGGTGCATTCCACCACCAAGTACCTGAACGGGCACAGCGACGGCGTCGGCGGCGCGGTTGTGTTTGCCGCCGGCGAGGCGGAGACAGCCGAGCGGCTGCGGTTCATCCAGAACGCGGCCGGCGCCATTCTCGGCCCGTTCGATTCCTGGCTGGTGCTGCGCGGTGTGAAGACGCTGGCGGTTCGCATGCGGCAGCACAACGAGAACGGCATGGCGCTGGCTCGGATGCTGGCCGCCCATCCGAAAGTGCGCCGGGTATATTATCCGGGATTGCCCGAGCATCCGCAGCACGAACTGGCCCGGCGGCAGATGAGCGGCTTCGGCGGCATGCTCTCGTTCGACACAGGATCGCTCGACGCGGCCCGCCGGCTGCTCGGCGCGCTGCGCGTGTGTACGCTGGCCGAAAGCCGGGGCGGCGTCGAAACGCTGATTGCGCATCCGGCCACGATGTCCCACCACGCGCTGGGCGCCGAGGCCCGCGCCCATATGGGCATCGGCGACGGCCTGCTGCGACTCTCCGCCGGCATCGAGGACATCGAAGACATCGCCGCCGACCTCGAGCGCGCGCTCGATTCGATGTGAGACAGTAGCACAGGTCTTGCCTGTGCCCGGTGTTTAGCCGTTATTAGTCAGGAGAAGTCAGCGGTCAGGAGTAACGAGGCACTCGGCCAGCCAGGCCAGATAATTTTCCGAGCCCTCGACGATGGGCACGCAAATGATTTCGGGGACGTGGTAGCTGTGAAGGCGTTCCACTTCGGCGCGCACAGCGGGAAACAGCGGCCGGCTGGTCTTGATCACCAGCAGGAACTCGGCGTCATCCTTGACTTTGCCTTCCCATCGGTAGAAGGAGCGAACGTGGGGAACAACATTGACGCAGGCGGCCAGCCGCTTTTCCACCAACCCGCGGGCGATCGCTTCGCTCTCCTCGGACAGGGCGCTGGTGACGTAAACCACCACTTTGTCGGTCACATTTTCATACTACCATGAGCGCACAGATCAAGTTCGGCACTTCGGGATGGCGGGCGATTATCGCCGACGAATTCACGCTGGGCAACGTGCGGCGCGCGGTGTCGGCCATCGCCCGCTACGTTTCGGCGCACCGGGGCGATGGCGCGGCGTCGCTGATCATCGGGCGCGACCCGCGCTTTCTCGGCGAAACGTGCGTGGACCTGGCCGCGCAGGTCGCCTCGTCGTACGGCGTCGGCTGCCTGAAGGGCCGCGACGTCGCCCCGACTCCGGCCATCGCCTTCGAGATCCTGAGGCGGCGCGCCGGCGGCGGCATCAACTTCACGGCGTCGCACAACCCGCCCGAGTACAACGGCGTAAAATTTTCCACCGCCGACGGCGCGCCGGCGCTGCCCGAAGTCACCCGTGAGATCGAGCGGCTGATCGAAGAAGACGACGACGAGAGCGCCCCTCCCGGCGCGCCGGTGGCGGCGCCCGGCGCGATCGAGACCGTAGACCTGGACGCCGCCTACCTCGACGACCTGCGCGGGAAGGTGGACCTGGACGCCATCCGTAAGTCCGGGCTGAAGCTGGCCTACGACCCGTTTTACGGCGCGGCGCGCGGATATACCGACCGCCTGCTGCGCGAGGCAGGCATTCCGGCCACTGTGATCCACGACCGCCGTGACGTGCTGTTCGGCGGGCATCCGCCGGAGCCGGCCGGCGAGCATATCGGCGATCTGCGAAAAGCCATGGAGGAAAGCGGCGCCACTCTCGGCCTGGCCACCGACGGCGACGCCGACCGTTTCGGCATTCTCGACCGCGGCGGCGAGTTCATCTCGCCCAATTACATCATCGGCCTGCTGTTCGACTACCTGGTGGAAACGCGCGGCTGGACCGGCGGCGTGGGCAAGAGCGTGGCCACCACCAACCTGGTCAACGCGCTCGCCGAGCACCACGGTGTGCCACTCTATGAAACACCGGTGGGCTTCAAATATATCGGCGAGCTGATCAAAGCGGATAAGATCGTGCTGGGCGGCGAGGAGAGCGCCGGGCTCTCGATCTACCGTCACGTCCCGGAGAAGGACGGCATCCTGGCGTGCCTGCTGACCGCCGAGATGGTGGCGCACCGCGGCGAGCCGTTGCGCGCGCAGCTTGACGCGCTGTTCCGCAAAGTGGGGGGCTATTATCCGGAGCGCGTCAACCTGCGGCTGACCGACGAGGTCAAGGCCCGTTTCGCCGAGCGCGTCAAGCAGGATCCGGCTTCATTTGCCGGGCGCAAGGTGAAGCAGATCGTCCGGCTCGACGGGCTGAAACTGGTGCTGGACGACGGCTCCTGGGCGCTGTTCCGCCTGTCGGGCACCGAGCCGGTGGTGCGGGTTTACGCCGAAGCGCGGCGCGCCGAGGAATTGCCGGCGCTGATCGAGGAGGGAAAAAAATTCGTATTCGGCTGATGCATGCGGGCCGCGTTCCGAAGCGCACGCTCCGGGTGGCCGGGGACGCGCGCCGCTGGATGGCCGTCCTTGCCGGACTGGCGCTGGCGGCGCTTTGCGCGCACCAGATCCTCGGGGCCAACGGCTACCTGGACCTGCGCGAGCGGCGGCAGCAGCTTCGCAAGCTCGAATCCGAAGTCCGCGCCCTCAGCGAAGAAAACCAGCGCATCGAACAGCAGATACGGAAGCTGCGCAGCGACCCCCAGGCCATCGAGCGGATCGCCCGCGAAGAGATGAAGCTGGCACGCCCCGGCGAGGTGATTTACACGCTGCCCCCCTCGCCCACCCCGCCCCAGTCCGCCCAAAAAACCCGCTAGCCCCAATACCGGCGAGTCTTCCCCCGGGCAATTCGGCTAGGAACCAGCGGATTCGAGACCTAAACTAACTGACATTGGCGGACTCCTTCTGAATTATTGAGTCTCGCGAAATGGGGTGACAGCATGCATTGTGGGGCGG
>JBKKAI010000484.1:0-4251 GCA_046714815.1 Terriglobia bacterium
GCAGCGGCATCCGGTGCGGCCCAACCCGAAGCGTAATCTCCGGGTCCCCAGAGACGTCGCCAGAAACGGGGGCAGATGGCGGGTGATGGCGCGGCGCAAGGGGACGAACAGCGCCGGCCCGGCGAGGCTGACGCCGCCGCCGATTACCACCGCGCTCGGGTCGAGCAGCGCGATCAGCCCCCCGAGGGCCCGGCCCAGTTGATCGCACCAGGTTTCGACCAGGCGGCGGGCGGCGGGATGGCCGCGCCGCGCCGCGTCGAAAACAGCCTTCGCCTCCAGCGTGCCGACAGCGCGCCAGGCCCTGGGGTTTTGCCGCGCGGCCTGGCGCGCGGCGCGCCCTAATGCCGATCCGGAGCAGACCGCTTCCACACAGCCCCGACGGCCACAGGAGCAGCGCGGGCCGTCCGGCACAAGCGGCGTGTGGCCGAACTCGCCCGCCAGGCTGCGCGCGCCGCGGTGGACATTGCCGTCGAACACCAGGCCGCCGCCGATGCCGGTGCTGATCGTCAGGTAGACCATGGACTGCGTGCCTTGTCCCGCGCCATAACTGAATTCGCCGAGCGCGGCAGTGTTGGCGTCGTTGTCCATCACGCACGGAAGCCCGATCGCTTCGGCAAGCCGCGCGGCCAGCGGGAAGTTGCCCCAACCGCCGGCGTGCATCGAACGGCGCACGGTCTGCGATGAAAAATCCACTGGGCCGCCGAAGCCGATGCCGCAGGCAACGGGCCGCTCGTCCGCGCGCGCCATCAACTCGCGGCAGGCAGACTCGACGCGGGGCAGCAGCCACCGCCGGCCCTGGGCGCGGTCGGTTGGGCGGCGCAGCCGGTCGAGAATGCGGAACCGCCTGGCATCGGCGCTCACCAGCGCCACACTGTGGTTGGTGCCCCCTATGTCCACCGCCAGCAGGATCACGCGCCCTATGATATACAGTGCGGAGGGAACAACCCCATGAGACGCAGAGAATTCGTACAGGTACTGGGTGGGGCGGCGGCGGCGCTGCCGGCGCTGCCGGCGATGAGCCAGACCGCGAAGCAATTCAAGAAGGGCGTTTGCCACATCATTTTTCCGCGGGCGATGCCGCTCGCGGAGCAACTGCGCCGCGCCCGCGATGCCGGCTTCGACGGCCTTGAGATCTCCATGTACGACCAGGGTGAGATTACGCCGGAGTCGAGCCCCGCCGACATGGAGCGGCTGGCGAAGGAGGCCCGCTCGGCCGGCATGGAATTCACCGACATGATCACGCGCGTGCTCGGCGCCTCGCCGCTCACCAGCCCCGACGCGGCGGTGCGCGAAAAGGGCATGGGCCTGCTGAAAAAGGCGCTGGAGTTGGCGCCGCCGCTCGGGATCGGCGCGCTGCTGGTGGTGCCGGGGCGCCTCGGCGCAGGCCCGCGCTTCGAGGTCAGCTACGAGGACGCCTGGAAGCGCGCCGCCGATTGCATCCGCCAGGTGGCTCCGTTCGCCGAAAAACAGAAGGTCATTCTGGGCATCGAGAATGTCTGGAACAAGTTTCTGCTGAGCCCGCTCGAGATGCGCGCGTTCGTGGACCAGTTCAAGAGCTCGTACGTGGCCGTACACTTCGACGTGGGCAACGTGATGCAATTCGGCTATCCGCAAGACTGGATCCACACGCTCGGCCCGCGCATCAAGCGGGTCCATATCAAGGATTACAAGCTGTCACAAAAGGCCGAACAGGGCCGCTTCGTGCCGCTGCTCGAAGGCGACGTGGACTGGAAGGGCGTGATGAACGCGTTCCGCGCGGTGAACTACTCCGGCTTTCTGATCCCGGAGATCGGCGCGCGGGAGAACGATCCGGATTATGTCAAGAAAGTCTCCGAGCAACTCGATAAGATCATCGCGATGGCCTGAAGATAGGCCACAGAGCCACAGAGGCACAGAGCAGAAGGGTATTTCTCCGGGCCTCTGTGTTTCTGTGGCTGTTTCGGAAATGCATCGAAGAATCTTCTGGCTGCTTTTTCTTTGTGTCCTGGCGCCGTTGTGGTTGGTTGCCCAGCAGCCGGCCTATGACGTCATCATCCGGAACGGGCGCGTGCTGGACGGCGCGGGCAATCCCTGGGTGGCGGCCGACCTCGCGATCTCGGCCGACCGCATCGCGCGGATGGGCCGCGTGGAGGGAACAGCGGCCCGGGTGATTGATGCCACCGGCCTGTACGTCGCGCCCGGCTTCATTGACATGCTGGACCAGTCGGGTTTTGCGCTGCGCAACGACGGAAAGGCGCAGAGCAAGGTGCGGCAGGGCGTGACCACGGCGATCGGCGGCGAGGGCGGCACGCCCGGCCCGCCTGCCGAGCTCGATGGCTATTTCGAAACCATCCTGCGCCAGGGGATCAGCATGAACTTCGGGACGTTTGTCAGCGCGGCGCAGGCGCGCTCGGCCGTGCTCGGCGCCGCCAACCGGGACCCCAGTCCCGAGGAACTGGAGAAGATGCGGGGCGTGATCGAGGCCGCCATGCAGCACGGCGCGCTGGGTATGACCACGGCGCTGATCTACCCGCCCGGCTCCTACGCCAAGACCGCGGAACTCGTCGAGCTGGCCAAGGTGGCCGCGCGGTACGGCGGCATCTACGCCACCCACATGCGCGATGAAGGCGCCGGGGTGCTCGACGGCATCCGCGAAGCCACCGAGATCGGCCGCCAGGCCCGCCTGCCGGTGGAGATATTCCACCTCAAGGTCGCCCACCAGAAATACTGGAAGAAGACCATGGACAAGATCAATGCGCAGGTGATGGCGGCGCGCGCCGAGGGCATCGAAATCCATGCCGACCAGTATCCCTACACCGCCGGCGGAACGGGCCTGGACTCCTGCATCCCGGCGTGGGTCCATGAGGGCGGCGCTGCCGAGCGGAACAAGCGGGTGAAAGACCCGGCCGTCCGCGCGCGGATCAAGCGCGAAATGAAGAAGGGCGCGCCGGGCTGGTGGAACATTGTCGAGGCCAGCGGCGGCTGGAAGAACGTGGTGATCGCCTCGATGCCCCAGGACGGCGAGAAGCGGTACGAGGGGATGTCCATCGCCGCCATCGCCAAAGAGCAGAAGAAATCGCCGGAAGACACGGTGATGGACCTGGTCTCAACGTATACCACGCGGATCGGCACGCTATATTTCATGATGCACGAGGATGACGTGCGGCATGCCATGCAATTCCCGTGGGTCAGCGTGGGGTCCGATGCCGGCTCGGGCAGCGTCGAAACGGCCCGCGGCAAAACGCATCCGCGCGGGTACGGGACCTTCCCGCGGATCATCGCCCGCTACGTCCGCGAGGCGAAAATCCTCACCTTGGAAAACGCCATCCGGCGCATGACCTCGTTGCCCGCCGGCAAGCTCCGCCTGACCGCGCGCGGCCTGCTGCGCGCCGGCAATTTCGCCGACATCGTGATCTTCGATTATGAGAAGATCGAGGACACCGCCACCTGGGACAACCCTCACCAGTATCCCAAGGGCATTCCTTACGTTCTGGTCAACGGGCAGGTGGTCGTGGACAAGGGCGAGCACACCGGCGCCACGCCGGGCCGCGCTATCTACGGACAGGGGAAACTGTACAGCGGCCGGCAGGCAGGCAGTCGGCAGTAGGCAGTCGGCAGCCGGGGGTTTGGAACTTGGAACTGAACCAATGAAGCGTATCTTCTCACTCGCAGTTTTCGCGGTGCTGTCGAGCGTTCCATCCGGAGCGGCCGATTACCAGAAGCCACCGAAGGAAGTGCTGGACGTGCTGGCCGCGCCGGTAACGCCGATTGCGTCGGTGAGCCCATCGCGCGACGCGATGCTGCTGATCGAGCGAGAGCGGTATCCGTCCATCGCGTCCCTCGCGCAGCCGATGCTGCGTCTCGCGGGCCTGCGCATCAATCCCAACACCAGCGGGCCGCACAACCCCATTTACATCCTGGCTATGACGCTGAAGAAGCTGCCGGAGGGCGCCGAGACGCGCGTGCAGCTTCCCGCGGGCGGACGGTGCAGCTTCCCCGACTGGAGCCCGGACGGCCGCGCCTTCGCCTTCACCAACACGAACGGCGGCGGCATCGAGCTTTGGGTGGGAGAAACGGCCACCGGCAAAACCCGCAAGCTGGCCGGCATTACGATTAACGCCGCCTACCAGGATCCGCTGATATGGATGCCGGACAGCCGCACGCTGCTGGCGCGGCTGGCGCCCGCCGGCCGCGGCAGGCCGCCCGTGGGCGCCCGCGCGCCCCCCCGCCCCAAAGTGCAGGAAAACCCGGGCACCGCCCCGGCGGTATTGG
>JBKKAI010000485.1:0-2518 GCA_046714815.1 Terriglobia bacterium
CTCCTTCGCCTGCGCTTCAGCTCGCGCTGGACGGCATCGAGGATGAACCTGCTCCGATTGCGCTCCCGGCGGTCTATGTCTCGCACCAGGTCCGCAGGCAGCGTAACAGTGATTCGTTCTCTGGCCATTTGCCCCCAGTATGTTCATACTATAAGTCCTACTGCACTCTGTTCAGGCTGCGTTGCTGTGTTGGGGGGAAGGAGGTGTTCGACGCGAGCCCTTGCGAGCGCAGCCGCGAAAATGCCGGTGACCTTGAGTCACTCCGGCAACCGCGAGCGCCTGCGGCACATCCTGATGGCCGCCATCTCGAATCATCGCCGGGCTGATTCCGGCGGCGCTGAGCAAAGGCCCCGGCCGGCGCAGAACACCGCCAACGCCGGTTTCTGACGCCGCCTCGTCACCGCACTTCATCCTTCCCCTCTCCGCTGACTCCTGAAGTAGCTGATGCCGAACCTCATGGGTGGGGATAGAATGGGGATGGCGGCAAGCGCCGGGCTTCTCGCGAGGTGGATGAATGAGCAATCGCCGGAAAAACGTTTCGTTGGTTGGTGTTCTTGTTTGTGCCAGTCTGCTTCTGGCAGCGTCCATGTGGGCGAACTGGCCCCAGTGGCGCGGCCCGAGTTCGAACGGCAGTTCGGTAACGGCCCGCGATCTTCCGGTGGCCTGGACCGAGACACAGAACGTCCTGTGGCGCACGAAGCTGCCTAGTTGGAGCGCGGCCACGCCGATCGTGTGGGGAGACACGATCTTCGTCACCTCGGCTGAAGAAGGATTCGTGGCGCTGCGCGGCGCCGGCCGCCGCGGCGCGGGCGAGCTGGGCCCGGACAAGGTCTTCCTGCTCGCTCTCAACCGCAAAGACGGTTCCATCCGCTGGCAGCGGCAGATTGACAGCGGCAATCAGCTCTTCCGCAAGCAGAACTCGGCTTCCCCGTCGCCGATCACCGACGGCAAAAACGTCTGGATCATGACCGGCAACGGCAAGCTCACTTGCTTCACGATGGCCGGCAAGGAAGTCTGGAAGCGGGACCTTCAGGCCGAGTACGGAAAGTTCGGCTTTAACCACGGCTACGCCTCGACCCCCCTGCTGCACGGCGGCCGTCTCTATGTTCAGGTGCTGCACGGAATGCACACGGACGATCCGTCGTACGTGTTTGCGGCGGACAGGAACACCGGCAAGACTTTGTGGAAGGTGGAGCGGCCCACCGACGCCCAGCGCGAATCGCCCGACAATTACGCGACCCCTCAGATCGTACAGGTGGCCGGGAAGCCGCAACTGGTGATTTCCGGAGCCGACTACGTGACCGGCCATGACCTGGACGGCGGCAAGGAACTGTGGCGCATCGGAGGCTTCAACCCGACGAGCAATCCCGCCAACCGCACCATTGCATCTTCGGTGGTGATCGGCGGCAATGTCTTCACCCCCAGCACCCGCGGGCGGCCGTTCATCGGTTTCCGCGCGGGTGGCTCCGGCGACATCACCGGCAAAAGCGAACTGTGGACGAACAACCTGGGGGCCGATGTGCCGACGCCAACCACCGACGGCAAGTACATTTACGTGCTCGGCGACAGCGGCATTCTGAACTGCCTGGAAGCCGAAACAGGGAAAGTCGTGTACCAGGGCCAGCGGATCGAGCGCGGAACCTACAGCTCCTCCCCGCTGCTGGCGGATGGCAAGATCTACTGCATCAGCGAAGAAGGTACGACGACGGTGGTGAAGGCCGGACCGGAATTCGAAATCCTCGGCGCGAACAAGCTCGACAGCCTCACGCTGGCCAGCCCGGTGGCCGTGGACAACCAGCTCTTCATCCGCACCGCGGACCACCTCTACTGCATCCAGGCGCGATAGCGGCGGAAAAACTGAGGAGCGCGTCCGGCGACCGCGCCTTACCCTGGCGCGCCTTACCCTGGGGGACGAGGCGTGGTATCCAACAACTCACCGAGCCACGGCTGTTCGTAGACCTGGCGTACCCGGCTACCGAAGGCATTGCTCCGCGGCGCGCCGTGTGGCTTTGACCGTGCGAAGCCGATCTGATAGAGCGTGGCCAGAATGTCAGGACGTCCCCGAAGGCTCCAATCGCGGTTCGTTGCTTCCCACTGGTTCTGATAGAGGGCTAGGATGAGCGCACATGTCGCGAGGTTCGACTGGGTGTCCAGGAGAGCATTGGCGACAATGTGCCTCTCGGCGGGGACCGGAATCGGAGGGATCACAGAGGTCCCCAGCGCGGCCGGCAGGGTCCACTTGTCGCCGATGGGCTCGACGTCTCGATACGAGAAGAACCCCGGCTTAGGCAGGTCGTCCGGCTTCCGGCCAGTAGCCAGCACGCTGGCTGTCTGCGCCGTGCGCGGCTTGATCTGGGCCAGGCCGACTGAGATATCAAGTGAGCGATTGAGCAAAGGATTCTCGTCCGTTCCGATCTCGTCCATTCGATCGGGCGGCCTGATCCCGAGCTCCCGGCGCAGGTTGCTGGCCCATGCGCTGATGACGAGGCGCTCGAGCGCGCCCCGGAAGGGCGAGAGC
>JBKKAI010000486.1:0-11791 GCA_046714815.1 Terriglobia bacterium
AGGAGTCAGGAGTCAGAAGCCAGAATCACCCGGGCTTACGCGTTGAGTAGGCGGCTGACTTCTTCCAGCAGGCCAATCAGCTTTTCCGTTTCTCCGTAGCGGAGATCCTGGGCCAGAATCAAGTAATAGCGGCTCTCCTCCGTCGATCCCTCTGCGATATTCAAGAAGCGGGCTTTGTCCGCTTTGCTGCGCTTGCGGAACCCTTCGGCGATGTTCGCGGCGATAGAAACGGCGGCGCGCCGCATCTGCGCGGACAAGCCATAGGTTTCCTGCTTGGGGAATGTGGCCGTAAAGCGGTAGACGGCGAGCACGAACTCGTGCGCTTTGCTTCTGACTCCTGACTCCTGACTTCTGCCTATTGCGCCGGGAAGAACGGGAACAGGGTGCGCAACTCGTCGCGCGAGGGCTGGCGTCCGTACTCGCACAACTCGAAGGCCTCGGCGTAGCGGATCTTGTCGGCCTGGGCGCCGTACCATTTGCGGGCCTCGGCGCGGAAGCTCTCGGGCATGCCGCGACCGAAGCGGCCCTTCTTCATCCACTCCAAGCGCGCCGCCGGATCTTTGGGCACTTCCTCGAAGCGGCCGTCCACCCAGGGAAGCCATTCGTACATCTGCGAGGTATGGGCGTCGAGCATCCTTATTTTCTTGTCAATGACATCGTCAATGGCCACCACGACGTCGGGGCGGAACGGGTTGGGGCGCTGGAAGTTGTCCTGGAAATAGAAGAAGACCGGGTTTTTGCGCAGCGGGGGCGTTTCGGGGACGATGTTCGGCACCACCACCATATAGGCGGCGTCCTGGACCAGCACGCCGGTGTAGCGGTGATCGGGGTGATAGTCGTTGGGGCGGGGCGCCATGACGATGTCGGCGTTCCAGAGGCGGATTTCGCGGATGACCTGGCGGCGCACTTCGAGCGTGGGCAGCAGCTCGCCATCATGGTTGTCGAGCACGGTGTACTCGATGCCGATACGGCGGCCGGCTTCCTGCGCCTCTTTGCGGCGGCGCATCGCCAGCATGCCGCCGCCCTCGCTCTGGTGGCCGGCGTCGCCGTTGGTGACCGCGACGCACTTAAAGTGATGGCCCAGGGCGGCGTACTTCGCGGCGGTGCCGCCGGCGCGGCTGTCGCAGTCGTCGGGGTGGGCCCCGATGGCGATGATCCGCAGCTTCCCATCGGAGGCGGCGGTCCCCTGCCGCCCCTGCGCCGCAAGCGGCAATCCCCCCACTGTCAATGCCGCCAGCGCGGCCAGCATCACGACCGGGTAACCCTTTGACATGTTCTCTCCCTTCAAGAGTGTGACCGCGCATTATAAGTTGAAAAAGAAGTCCGCCGCTTGCGGAAAATTTGAACCATAATATGGGACATCCGTTTTTCGAGGCGGCCCGCCTCGTTCGAGGAAACGCATGGCCACCGGCGGGATGCGCGCCTTTCTGCGGCGCGGAAAATTCGCTCCCACGCACAGCGAGCTGGAGGACTTTCTCACGGGGCGCATCACGCGCCAGCAGGGCATGGCCCACATCCGGGGCGCGTTGCTGGCCTCGGCGCGCAATGCGAAAAAGCTGCGGGAGGAGACGCTCGACGACCTGCGGGCCTGGGACCTCGTCTATCTCGACCACCTGGCCGGCGGCCGGCTGGTGCCCGGCGAGCCTTCCGCCGCCGCCGAGCCGCTTCACGGGCTGAACGCGAATGAAGCGCTGCTGGTGCGCCAGGCGAAGTCGAAGCGGCTGGTGCGGAATCTGCCGCCCATCATCCAGAAGAGCCTGATGGCCAGGGTGAAGAAGACGGAGGCTGTCTGGATGCGGGATGGGAAGGAATACGACAAGCTGTTCGGAAGGGTCCCCAGTCCCAAGTCCAAAGTCCAAAGCCGAAAAAAACGTCGAGAACCTAAGAAAACGAAGGCGAAACCCGGGACCGCGAAGAGAAAGAAGAAGACCGGCCGCAAATGAAGGCCGGGAAGCCGTTTGGCCTGAGCCGAAGCGAGTATGCGTTGCTGCGTGGCCTGCGGCCGCCCGCGCGCATCCAGGATTTTCTCGATTTCAAGATTCATTACAACAAGGAGCATGATGGGCCCACCTGCCGCTCGCCGCGCCGCGTCCTGCGCGACCGGCTGGCGCAGTGCTTCGAAGGCGCCATGTTCGCCGCCGCCGCGTTGCGCGTGAACGGCCACCCGCCGCTGCTGCTGGACCTGGAAGCCGTCCGCGACGACGACCACGTGCTGGCGCTTTTCCGCGAGCGCGGACACTGGGGCGCCATCGGCAAGTCCAACTATGCCGGCCTGCGGTTCCGCGAACCGGTTTACCGCACGCTGCGCGAGTTGGCCATGTCCTACTTCGAGGACTACTACAATCCCGCCGCGGAGAGAACCCTGCGCAGCTTTTCCACGCGCCCGGTGAACCTGGCCCGCTTCGATTCCCTGGCCTGGATGACCACCGAGCAAGACTTGTGGATGATCGGTGAGCGCCTGACGATGGTTCGCCACACGCGGCTGTTAACTCCGGCGATGGTTCGCGCGCTCTCTCGCAAAGATCGCCGTTCTTTCCTGGCCGGCCAGACCGGCGCGGTAAAATAGGTTCGGAGTGGTGAGTTCGAGTGGGAAATGAGTAGATTATTCACGTTCGCGGCCCTGTTCGCTGGACTGGCCTGGTGTGTGACTCCGCATTCCGCACGCCGCAACCCGGATCGTACGCTCCGGGTCACTCCGGGCTCCGAAAGGTTTCTGCTGGTGTGGGCGGGCGATGCCGACCGGCAGCACGAAGATTTCATGGCCGTGGTGGACGTGCGGGCGGATTCGCCGACTTACGGCAAGGTGCTGCGGACCGTGCCGGTGGGCAGCCGGGCGAACGAGCCGCACCACATGGACTACACATTGCGCGGCAACGGCGAGCTGTGGGCGTCCGGCCTGCTGAGCGGGCGCACATTCGTCTTCGACATCTCCCGCATGCCCGGCGTGAAGCTGCTGCGCGTGGACGATCCGGGCGAGCACCGCGTCAACACGCCGCCGCACAGCTACGCCCTGCTGCCGAACGGCCACACGCTGGCGACAGCCATGGACATGCGCGTGCACAGCGACGGCAGCGGCGGATCGCATGCGGCGCACGGCGGAGATCCCGCGCCGGGCGCGCTGCTCGAGTTCGACCGCCGCGGGCGGTTTCTGCGGCAGGTCAGCGCCGCCGATCCGGCCGCCGGCGCGACCCTGATCAGCCCGTACTCGCTGGCTGTCCATCCGAAGCTTGACCGCATCCTGACGACGAACGAAGCGCACGGGTACCTGCCCACATCCACACGGTTCCGTCCCGGCGCGAGCGTGCAACTCTGGCGGATGAGCGACCTGAAGCTGTTGAAGACCATCCCGCTGCCCGAGGGCGCGCGCGGCCGGGAAAACCTGGGCCCGTTCGAGCCGCGCCTGGCGCATGCTCCCACAGGCCAGACCATTTTCGTGAACACCGACAGCGGCGACGCGCTGTATGTCTCCGACGACCTCGCCGCCGAGAACCCGACGTTTCATTTGGTGTATGACTTCGGCAAGTCGGCGGGCGTGGGCGTACCGTCGCTGACCCGTGACGACCGCTTCTACGTGCAGCCGTTGCGGCGCGCCAACAAACTGGTGGTACTGGACGTGAGCGTGCCACGCCAGCCGCGACTGGTTTTGGAGCTGCCGTTTGACCGCGACCCGGCCGATCCCGGACGCCGGCGCGAGGGCTTGCCGCACTACACCACGCTCGACGCCCAAGACCGGCGCGTTGCCGTTTCCGACTACACCATCCACGTCGCCACGCTGCACCTGGACGGAGACCGGCGCGTCTACCTGCTCGACTTCGACCCGAGAACCGGGCGCGCCGCGTTCGACCTGCGCTTCCGCGACGAGCGCGGCGGCGAAGTGGGCCTCGATTTCAACCGCGAGTCGTGGCCGCACGGTAAAACCGGCGCGGCACGCCCCCACGCCCTGCTCTTTGTGCCGTGACAAACTACGATAGGCGCGGCGCCCTCGCCGGACGCGAGGCGCGAGGCGCGCCCGTCTTGACAAACCGCGATGGTGGGAGTTTACTAGCTGCCAACCTGTGTCAGACGAGGAGGCGAGATGCGCGAGCGAATCGGTTTCCATGTGGCCATTCTGGCGTTGATCCTGCTGCTCAGCGGCGTGGCGGCGGCGCAGAACGTCACCGGCACGATTGTCGGCGTCGTGAAGGACGCGACCGGCGCGGTGATGGCCGCCGCGGCCGTCACCGCGACGAATGAAGAAACCAACATCCCGGCGAAAGTGCAAACCGGGTCGGAGGGCGAATTCGTCGTGCCGAACCTGGCGCCGGGCACGTATAACCTGGCCATTGAGTCGGCGGGCTTCAAGCAGCGGGTCATCCTGGGCATTAAAGTATTGGCGAACCGCGCCGCGCGCGTGGATGCGGTGCTCGAGCCGGGAGCGCTGGCGCAGAAGGTCGAGGTGCAGGCCTCCGCGCCGGTGCTCAATTCGGAGAACGCGACCATCGGCAACGTGCTGGAGGGCCACATCATCACCGCGCTTCCGTTGAACGGGCGCACGCTCGACCGCCTGCTGCGCATCTCGGCCGGCGTCACCACCGACAGCGCCAACAATCCGCGCATCTCCGGCAGCGCCTACTGGGGAGGCACCCATTTCAACGTGGACGGCGTGAGCCTCTACGACCTGGGCAACGGAGGCGCGGCCTACTCGTTCCGCAACGGCCTGGTGACGGCGCCTTCAGTGGACGCGGTCAGCGAATTCAAGCTGGATTCGAACAACCAGAAGGCGGAGTTCGAAGGATCTGCCTCGGTCACCATCGTGACCAAGAGCGGGACAAACCAGTTCCACGGCTCCGTGTTCGAGTTCAACCGCAACCGGGCGTATGCGGCCAAGAACTGGGCCGCCACCGGGCTGCCCAAGCCGGCGTTTAACCGCAATGAATTCGGTTTCACCGTCGGCGGGCCGGTCCGCAGGGACAGGACCTTTTTCTTCGCCGACTATGAAGGTTTGCGCGAGCGGTTTGCCCGCACCAACAGCGGCCTGTCGGTGGCCACCGCCGCCATGCGCAGCGGAGACTTCGCCGGCCTGCCGATTATCAATGACCCGCTGAACGGCCAGCCGTTTGCGAATAATCGCATTCCGGCGGATCGGTTCGATTCCCGCTCCCGGACCCTGATCGAGCGCGTGCCCCTGCCCAACCTGCGGGGCACAGGGCCCGCCGGCACACTGCAGAACTACACGGTAACCATCCCGCAGATCTCCGACATCAATCGCTACGGCGTCCGGCTGGATCACAGGTTTTCGGAAAAGAACAGCTTCTTGGGCAACTTCAACTATTCCATCGGCTCACCGTACTTCGTGGCCCAAGCCACTCCGCCGGGGTACGGCCACTGGAGTGACGGTGGGTACGAGACGGCCAACCTGAACCTGACCCACACGCACACGTTCTCGCCCCGAACGATCAACGAGCTGCGTTTCGGGCACCTTTATCACGGCAGCGTTCGCCGCGGCATGAACCTGGATTTTGATCCGCGGACGCTGTTTCCCACGCTGTACGGCCCGCTGCCGGTTGGCGGCCTGCCGTTCATGGCCATCACCAATCATGTTTCTATCGGCGACTACGGCGGGAGCGCGCGCGGAAAGCAGTACACCACGCAATACATCAACAACTTTACGCATGTGCGCGGCCGGCACACGCTGAAGGCCGGCATTGACTTCGCCAATTACCGCAACTCGACTCCGCCGGGCGCCTTCGGCATGGGAACCGGGCTCGCGCAGGATGCCGCCCTCGGGCGGTTCAGCTTCAACGGCCGGTTCACCAACAACAACTTGCCCGCCGCGCAACCGGCCCACGCCTTTGCCGATTTCCTGCTGGGCTATCCCACGACGACGTTCCGATCCACTCCTACAGCCATCAGCCTGTATTACCAGACTCGTTACAGTTGGTACGCCCAGGATGACTGGCAGATTTCACCCCGGCTCACGCTGAACTTCGGCCTGCGCTACATGGTTCAGACTTCCTGGAAAGAGCGCGACCGGGCGCAAGCGAATTTCGACTTCGCCACCGGCAAGCTGGTGATCCCCGGCGACACGCTGCCGCCGCAGGCCCAGGCAAGCCTGATGAGCGCCTATCCGATTGTGACGGCGCCGGGCGAGGTCCTCGAAACCGACAAGAACAACGTCGCGCCGCGCATCGGGTTCGCCTTCCGGCCGTTTGCCGATAACAAGACCGTGATCCGCGGTGGCGCCGGTTTCTACTACAACACGCTGCCGGTATACATCGGATTCCGGCAGATGGGCTTCACCAACCCGCCGTTTCTTCTCGCGGAAACGTTCGAGTCCGCCGCCGGCGCCCGGCCCTCGCTCACGCTGGCCCAGCCTTTCCCCGGCGCGGGCGCGATTTCACCGAACCCGGCCATCACCGCGGTCGAGCGCAACATCAAGAACAGCCTCTCGCAGCAGTGGAACCTGACGGTGGAGCGCGAAGTGGTCCGCAACCTCGGCGTGCGCGTTTCTTACGTCGGAAATAAGACCAGCCACCTGCCCTGGTACAACCGCTCCGTCAATATCCCCGCGCAGCAGGCTGCCGGCAATGTCCAGCCGCGCAGGCCCTACCAGCCGTGGGCCGACATCCTGCTGCTGGCCGGCGGCGGCGACTCGACCATGCACCAGTTGCAGCTCGAGGCGATCCAGCGCTTCTCCCGCGGCCTCACATTCCAGGCCGAGTATTCCTGGAACCGCTCGCTGGACAACGTGCCGATCGTCGGCGGCCCGCAGAACCCTTACGACAATCGCGCCGATCGCGGCAACTCAGACCAGATCCGCCGGCACATTTTCACGCTGGCTTACAGTTACGAGCTGCCGTTCGGCCCGGGCAAGCGTTTCGCCAATGTGTCGGGTCCCGCGGGCCACATCATCGGCGGCTGGGAACTGGCGGGCATCACTTATTTGCGGACCGGGCCGCCCTTTTCAGTGGGCTTCACCTCGACCACCACGGGATGGTTCAGCAGCCGGGCCAATGTGATTCGCGATCCGAAGCTGTCGCGCTCGGAGCGTTCCATCACCCGCTGGTTCGACGCTTCGGCGTTCACCGTTCCCGCGCCGTTCACCTACGGCAATTCCGCGCGCAACCTGCTGTTCGCTCCCGGCGACGTTGTGTTCGACGTGAGCGTTCTGAAGAGGATACGCATCACCGAGCGGGTCAGCGCGCAGTTCCGGGCCGAGTTCTTCAATTTACCCAACCACCCGAACTTCGGCGGCCCGGGCGCGAACATCTCGACGCCCACGAGTGTCGGCCGCATCTTCGGCGCGGGCGATCCGCGCCAGATCCAGTTCGGCCTCAAGCTCCTGTTCTGATCTATGAGACGGAGGACCGAAGCCTAAACCCGAGTGAGGTGAAGCGATGAACCGCCGCTCGTTCCTGCGCGCCGCGTTGGCCGGCCCCGCCGCCGCTCTCGCTCTTCGACTCAAGGCCGAAGCCGCCCTGCGCAAGATGAAGATCACGCGGGTGCGTTATTACGAGTCTCCGGCGTCGAGGCCGATTTTCAATCAGAGCTCGCACATCGTTACCGTCGAGACCGACCAGGGCATCACCGGCATCGGCGAAGGCGGCACCCCCGACATGATCCGCCAGTGCGCCTCGCTGCTGATCGGGGAAGACCCGACGCGGATCGAGCATCTGTGGCAGTACATGTACCGTGCCTATTTCTATCCGCCCGGCCGTGAAAAAATCCACGCCCTCGGCGCGCTCGACCTGGCGCTGTGGGACATCAAGGGCAAAGCGCTGGGCGTGCCTGTTCACCAGTTGATCGGCGGGCTCACCCGCGACCATGTTGAGTGCTACTCGACGGGTTTCCCGCGCAAGGGTTCGCTGCGGGAAACGGCCCGCGCCTGCATCGAGGCCGGGTTCCGCGCACTTCGCACCTCGGTCGCCGATTTTGGCCGGGATGCGCCGTTTGTTTCACAGCGCGCGGTGCGCGCCACCCATCTGGCCTGCGCCGAGATCCGCGAAGGCGTCGGCAAAGACGGCGATTGGTGCATTGATTTCCACACGCGGCTGGACCTGCCCGATGCCATCCGCCTTTGCACGCTGATCGAGCCGCTCGAACCGTATTTCGTCGAGGACCTGATCCGCTCGGAGAACAAGGGCGCGTACCGCGAGGTGCGCCCGCAGGTCAAAGTCCCCATCGCCGTGGGCGAGCACTTCCACGACCGCTGGGACCAGAACGAGCTGATCGAGAACCGGCTCATTGACTACGCCCGCGTCAGCATTCCGAACTGCGGCGGCATCACCGAGTACCTCAAGATCGCGAACATGTGCGAGACCCACTACGTTGGGCTCACGCCGCATTTCACCGGCCCCGTTTCGGAGGCCGCGCTGGTGCATGTCTGTGGCTGCTTTGCCGGACCCGTACTGATGGAGATGACCGGCGACGGCCTGGCCCCGATCCCACACCTGCCGCGGTATTACGATTTCAAGAACGGCAAGATGTGGCCGAACGAGCGGCCCGGCCTGGGCGTCGAGGTTGACACGGCGCGGATGCGCCTGGCCGCCGAGATCACCGAGAAATCGCAGCCCATTCCGCTGTTCCGCCGTCCCGACGGCTCCATCACCAATTGGTAAGTGCGACGTAGTGTCTGGATAAAAAATGAGTTCATTCAAAGTTTCCCGCCGCGATTTGCTGTTCGGAGCGGCTGGCGCGGCAAGCGGGCTGCGGGCTGCCACCGCGCAGCAGGCGCGGGCCCGGCGGCCCAACATTTTGTTCCTGATGGTGGACGAGATGCGCTGGGACGTCATGGGCTGCGCCGGCCATCCCGTTGTGCGAACGCCCAACCTCGACCGGCTGGCCCGCGAGGGCGTCCGGTTCGCCAACGCCTACACGTCTTCGCCGGTCTGCTCGCCGGCGCGGGCCTGTCTTTTTACGGGGCGGCACGCGCATGTCCATGGCGTCACGACGAATGCGGTTCCGGCGCATAACGGCGAGATGTTTCTGCCATCCATCCTTCGCCATTACGGCTACCACACCGCCATCTCCGGCAAGCTGCACTTTGTCCCGGCGCGCTTCGATTTCGGGTTCGACCAGTTCTGGAGCTTCAGCAGCGAGGGGCCGACGCCGGAGAAGGGCTACAACGCCTACCTGCGGGGCAAACACGGTTCGCCGGGGAAGTTTCCGATTGTTCCGGGAACGGCTCCCTGGCCGGATGATCCGCTGGGCCGCGACGTCGGTGAGTTTCGCTATCCGGAGGAAGACTTCGAGACGACGTGGATTACCGACCGCGCCGTCGAATACGTGCGCAGCCGGAAGGACACTGCGCAGCCCTGGTTCCTGTTCACCAGCTACCTGGACCCGCACTCGCCCTCGGTGCAGCCGAAGCGCTACCTGAACATGTATGACCCCGCCAAAGTTCCCGTGCCGAAACTGCCGCCGGACATCGCGAAGATTCGCGGCGCGGAGGAAGGGCGCGGCCAGCGCCGGTTCATCGCCGACGAGAAGATGTTGCGGGTGATGACCGCGGCCTACTACGGCGCCGTGACCCAAGTGGACGATCAGATCGGCCGGCTGCTGGGGGAACTGGAGCGGCTGGGCATGGCCGACAACACGATGATCGTTTTCACCACTGACCACGGCAACATGCTTGGCGACCGCGGGCGCTGGTTCAAGGGGGTGATGTACGAGGGCTCGGCGCGGGCGCCGCTGCTGTGGCGCGGGCCGGGCGGCGCGAAGGAAAACCGCGGGCGCGTCGAGGAAAAACTGGTGGACCATACCGACGTGATGCCCAGCATCCTCGAGGCGGCCGGCCTGCCGGCTGCCGCGGGAATCCAGGGGCGCAGCTTCCTCAAGCTGGTGCGGGATGGCGATCCTCGCTGGGAAGACCGCTGTTACTCGCAACTCCGCAGCGCCATGGTGCGCACTCCGGAGTGGAAGTTCATTGACAACAGCCTCGACCTGAGCGGTCCATTCGAGCTCTACGACATGCGCCGCGACCCGAAAGAGGAGCGGAACCTGGCGGACGAGACGCGAAACCGCGCGCTGGCCGCCGATTTCCGCCGCGAGCTAACAGCCTGGCGCGCCGACCGCCCGGCGCCGGTGAAGATCGCGGGAATGGCCGCACCCGCTTACGCTTCGATCTCCGCCGAAGAGCGCACCGCCCTGATGCGCAACGCCCCTGACAACCGCGAGCGTTAGACCGGATTACAACCTATGGAGTGCGGTGGCAAGCCACCCCACTCCAAACCAGAGCCGTCAAAATAATCCGGGCTAAAGACCGAAGGCGATGATGTTTGAACCCGCCGCGATGGCCACGTACTGCTTGCCATCCACCATGTAAGTCATCGGCGAAGCCTTCCACAACTGGCCGGTATGGAAGTGCCAGAGCGGGCGTCCGGTTTTCGCGTCGGCGGCGGCGAAGGCGCCGCTGTCATCACCGAAAAAGACCAGGCCCCCGGCGGTGGAAAGCACGCCGCCCCAACTGGTGGCCGGACCTTCCTGCGGATACTCCCAGGCGATCCGGCCGCTGGCCAACTCGATCGCGCGCAGATACTTTTTCCCGGGCTCTTCGGGAAGGGTGCGCGCGCCGCCGCCGAAAAGGGATTTCCCCGCCTCCCATACGGCCGGTGACTTTGTAAAGATGTTGCACTTTTCGAGCGCCATTACGTAGAAAAGGCCGGTGTCCGGGTTATAGGCGGTGGACATCCAGTTGGTGGCGCCTTCGACGGCGGGGCAGACTTTCACGCCTTCCGGCGTCGGCGATGTTCCCGGCAGCCGCCGGGGCCGCCCGTCGGGGCCGATGCCGCTGGCCCAGGTCAGCTTCTGCACGAAGGGCTTGGCCATCAGCAGCGCGCCGTTCTCGCGATCGAGCACGTAGAAGAAGCCGTTGCGGTTGGCCTGCGCCAGCAGGCGCCGCGGCCGGCCGCCGAAGTCGGCGTCAATCAGCATCGCCGTCTGCTGCGCGTCCCAGTCGTGAAGATCGTGCGGCGTGTACTGGTAATACCAGCGAAGTTTACCGGTGGCGGGCTCGAGCGCCAGCACCGAATCGGTGTAGAGGTTGTCGCCGCCGCGCTCGTCGCCGTTGTAATCGGGGCAGGGATTGCCGGTGGTCCAGTACAGCAGGCCGGTGGCGTCGTCATATGTGCCGGTGAGCCATGTCGTGCCGCATCCGTGCTCGAGCGCCGTGCCTTGCCAGGTTTCGGCGAGCGGCTCGCCGGGCGCGGGAATCGTCCAGAAGCGCCAAACGCGCTCACCGGTCGAGGCCTTGTAAGCGGCCAGGAAGCCGCGGACGCCTTCATCGCCGCCCGACGGGCCGGTGATCACCAGGTCGTTCACCACCAGCGGCGCCGACGTCGCGCCGTAATTCTGGCGATGGTCGGCCATCACGACGTCCCACAGCAGGCCGCCGTTTCGGCGGTCGAGCGCGATCAGGTGCGCATCGTCGGTGACCATGAACAGCCGGTCGCCGAGCACGGCGATGCCGCGGTTGATGCCGCTCGAGGCGTCGCCCGCCAGGCCTTTGGCGCGCGGGCGCTGGTGATGCCAGATCTGCCGGCCGGTGCGCGCATCGAGCGCAAACGCCTGATTCGCGGTAGTGACGTACATCACGCCGTCCACCACCACCGGCGTCACCTGGAGCCTCGACGAGTTGGGAATGGGGAACATCCAGCGCGGCGCGAGCGCCGGCACGTTGCCGGCGTGAATCTGGCGCAGCGGGCTGTGGCGGTTGCCGCTCACGTGGCCGTGATACGTGGGCCAGTCGCCAGGCTGCGGCCGGAGCACATCGGCGAAGGCCGGCAAACCGGAGCGTTCGCTCCGGGTCGGCGCC
>JBKKAI010000487.1:0-3953 GCA_046714815.1 Terriglobia bacterium
GCCCCCTATGGGTCACCTTTCGGTGACCCATAGGGGAATGCGGAATGCGGAATGGCCGCCGCGGCGCGGCGATCATTCCGGGTGAGCGAGTTGCACGATGAGAACCGTTGCGAATGGCAGGGCCGGACCGCTTCGAGGCACGCCGCCAAGCCTTGCAATCGCGGTGAAAGACAGATTAGATTTGGTTTGAGGCCGGAGTGAACAGAAAACTGTTGGGGGGCGCGGTGTGTCTGCTGGTGTGGTTGCCGGCATTGGCGCGCGCCCAGGCCCGGGTTGTGGCGGTCGGCGACGTCCACGGGGCGTTTCCCGAGTTCGTTTCCATCCTGCAAAAGACCGGGCTGATTGACGCCGGCAACCAGTGGGCGGGGGGAGCGAGCGTCCTGGTGCAGACCGGCGACGTTCCGGACCGCGGCGCCCGAACGCGCGAGTGCCTCGACCTGCTGATGGAGTTGGAGCGCCAGGCCGAGAAGCAGGGCGGGCGCGTGGTCCCGCTGCTGGGGAACCATGAAGTGATGATGTTCATGGGCGACCTGCGCTACGTTTCCCCCGGCGAATACCAGGCCTTCGTCACCGACCAGTCGGAAAAAACCCGCCAGGAGGCCTACGAGGACTACCGCAAGTTCCTGGCCGCGCGGAACAGCCGCCGCCGGCAGCCGCCCGTGCCCGACGACGACGCGGCCCGCCAGAAATGGCTGGCCGAGCATCCGCCCGGCTTCTTCGAGCACCGCGACGCCTACGGGCCCAAGGGCGCTTACGGAAGCTGGCTGCGCAAGCATGACGCGGTGGCACAGGTGGGCGAAGTCATCTTTCTGCACGGCGGACTGGACCCCAAGCTCCGCTTCAAGAGCATCGCCGAGCTCAACGATCGCATCCACTCGGAAGTGGCTGCCTACGACTCCACCTGGCAGCTCCTTTCCGAACGCAGGATCATCTGGCGGTACATGAAAATGGAAGAGGCCCTGCGCGAGGTCCAGGAAGAGATGGCCGCCGGCCTGAAGGACAGCGAAGCCGCCCGGAAAATCGAGAAGCTGCTCACGCTGCAGAGTTGGATGGTGATCGCGCCGGAAGGGCCGCTCTGGTATCGCGGCTACGCCCAGGAGAAGGAAGACAAGCTGCAGAAAGACCTGAATTCAATGCTGGACCGGCTGAAAGCGAAGCACGTGGTCGTGGGGCATTCCCCCACCAGCACGCATCGCATCACGCCGCGGTTTGAGAACCGCGTCTTCTTGATTGATACCGGCATGCTGCGGGGCTATTACAAGGGCCAGGCCTCGGCGCTGGAGATCCACAACGGGCGCTTCACGGGCCACTATTCGGACGGGCAACAGCAGGTGCTGATGGAGGCCGCGGGCGCGGCGCCGGCGGCGAAGGTGAACTGAAAGCGCACAGGGCGCGGCGGCGCCGTTCAGTCGTTCGAGAAAACGCCCGCCGCCGCGTTCCGTTGTGCGCGTTTCCCGGAGAGGCGGAAGGATGATCGGTTACCTGGAAAGAGCGCTTAACGTTCGCCGCAGCGAGCTGTTGCCGGCCTCGCTGCTGTTCTTCTACCTGTTCCTGGTCATCGCCTACTACATGATGGGCCAGGCGGTCGGCGACTCGCTGTTCCTGAACGCCTTTCCCGACCACCTGCCGCACGCGATCATCGCTTACTCGGTGATGGCCGGAATTTTTTCCTGGCTCTATATCCGCTTGTCCCATCACGTCCGCATGGAGCCGCTGATCTTCTGGTCCATGATGTTCTTCGCCGTCTCCTTCGCGGTCTTCTGGGTGCTCACCTGGTCGCAGTCCAAATGGGTGTACGTGGTGATTTACCTGTGGGTGTACACCGCGTCGGTGGTCGGCACCACAACCGGGTGGACGCTGGCGAACTACGTGCTTACGACGAGGGAAGCCAGGCGGGTGTTCGGCTTCATCGGGGCCGGGGCCATCATGGGCGGAATTTTCGGCGGCTTCTTCACCCAAGCGGCGACCAAATTCATGAAGTCCGAGGGCCTGTTGCTCGTCATGGCTGCCTTCCTGGGCACCTGTGCCTTCCTGGTGAAGGGACTGTTCATCGCGGCACGGGAGCGGCTGGCGGAAGTGAGCCGCGTCCCGGCGGCCGGCCATGAATCCCCGAGGAATTTTTTCAAGACTTTCGAACTGATCCGCGGCACGCGCTACCTGTCGTTGCTGACGGCTCTCATCTGGATCGGATCGCTGGCCACCACCATCATCGGCTACCAGTTCAAGCTGCAGGCCAAGCTGCACTTCGGCGCCAACAAGGAAGCGCTCACCGCGTTTTTCGGCGCCTGGTACGGCTGGATGGGCGTGGCATCATTTCTGTTGCAGATCATCCTGACCGGGCGGCTGCTGCGGTCGCTCGGCATTCGGATCACGCTGTTCGTTCTGCCGGTGCTTTTCCTCGGCGGCACGATGCTGGTGTTTCTGATGCCGATGCTGTTAACGGTTGGCATCCTGCGCGGCAGTCATAACCTGCTGCGGTACTCGCTGGACAAGTCCACCGCCGAGCTGCTTTACCTGCCGATCGCGCCGGGCATCAAGAACCAGATCAAGTCGTTCATTGACACCTTTATCTGGCGGGTCGCCGACGGAATGGCGGGATTTGTGTTGTGGGTCTTCGCCACCAAGCTCGAGTTCAGCATCAGCCGCATCAGCCTGGTGAACCTGGTCTTCCTGGGCGGGTGGATCGCGGTGGCTGTCGGTGTCCGGCGCAACTACCTCAGCGTGTTGCGGCGCGCGATCGAGCGCCGCTCGCTCGACCCGGAGCGAACGTCGGCCTCGGTGCTCGATTCCACGACCACCGAAACGATGGCGCTGGCGCTGCAGGGTGGTGACGAGCAGCAGGTGCTCTACGGCCTGAGCCTGTTCGATCTGGGGCGGCAGCCGGGCTGGCACCCCGTCCTGCGCGGCCTGCTCGACCATCCCGCGCCCTCCGTGCGCCAGCGCGCGCTGCGGCTGCTTGGCGATACGGGCGACCACGAGGTAACCAAGCGCGTGGAGAAGATGCTGGCCGACGAATCGGCCGACGTGCGCGCCGAAGTGCTGCACTACCTGGTGGTCCACACCGGGCGCGACCCGATCGCGCTGCTCGGCGCCGAAACCGACTTGCCGGCTCAAGCCCTGCAGGGCTCGGTGGTTGCCTTCCTGGCGCGCAGCGGCCATCCGGAGAATTTCGCCACAGCCAAGCTGATACTGGAAGCGATGCTCCTGCCGGAGGAGGGCGCCGATGGCGCCGCCCCGCGCATCGAGGCGGCCCGGGTGCTCGGTGTGATTCCGCCGCCCAGCGAGCTGCACAGCGAATTAGTGAAACTGCTCCGCGACGAAAACCCGGCGGTGGCGGAACAGGCGCTGATCAGCGCCGGCAAGATCCTCGGCCGCGAGTTCCTGCCGCCGATCATCGAGAAGCTGGCCGACCGGCGCCTGGCGGGCACGGCGCGTGCGGCCCTGCTGCAGTACGGCGAGCGCGCCATCGGCACCCTGCAGGATTACCTGAACGATGACGCGATCCCTTACGCCGTGCGCCGCAAGCTGCCCGGCGTGCTCGCGCGCATTCCCACGGCGCAGTCGGCGACGGTGCTGGCCAACAGCCTGGTGCAGAGCGACCCCGGGCTGCGCTTCGACGTGCTGAAAGGGCTCAACAAGCTGCGGCGGCGCGACCCCGGTTTGGTTCCCGCACGCGCCGAGGTCCAGGACATGCTGCTGGCCGAGCTAATGGGCTACTTCCGCTCGTTTCAGATCCTGGCCGCCATGGATGAGAAGGCGGTGGCCGTCCGCCGCGCCTCCGTTGATGAATCGGTGCTGGTCCGCGCGGTGCGCGAGCGCATGCAGCAGGAGCTGGAGCGCATCTTCCGGCTGCTGGGCCTGCTTTATCCCGCCCAGGACATCCACAATGCTTTCGCCGGAGTCACTTCGGGCCGATCGCACCTGGAGGCGAACTCGCTCGAGGTGCTGGAAAA
>JBKKAI010000488.1:0-4002 GCA_046714815.1 Terriglobia bacterium
AGGATCGCGCACTTTACGCATCTGTAACACCTTTCGCTTAAGTGAACGGTATTGCCGCTAGCCCAGGGCTAGGTTCACGCGCGGTTCCAGGAGGAGGAACGCCGGCTTACCCGCCGAGGGGGGCGGGTTGGCGGGTGGCGGCACGAAGGGGCAGGCCCGGCGAGGCGAGCGACTCCACCAGGCGCTCGTGCATACCGGGGTCCAACAGGTAGAAGAGCCGGCCATCGTCTTCCACGGTGGTGGCCAGGTGTTTCGAGGCCAGCAACAGGCAAAGCTGCTGCTCGCCACTGCTCAGCGCTGAGGAATCGGCGCGGGGCATCCCGCGGATGCCCGGCCCGAGCTTGGCCAGGAAGTTGCGCACGAAGACCTGGTCGTCAAGGGCATCGAGCGCCGCGCCGGCCGCGATCCATCGCTGCTGCGGGCTGCCGAAGAAGTAGGGCCCGGCGGCAAAGGCCACCAGGAACACGATGATGTCAATGAACGCGGCCAGGGCCAGCGCGAAACCGTGCCGGCCCGTGGGCGCGGTGAACAAATCGCCGAACGCCACCATCAGGTCTTCCTGCCCGCTGACGGAGCGGTCCACGAAATCGGCATAGGCAGGCGCCCCCGGGCGTTCGAAGCGCGCGGCGTGCAGCGCCTGCTCGACGTCATTCCAGGGCACTGCATCGTTGACGCGGCGAAACTCGCGGAGCTGTTGCTCGGTCGGGTCGAGGGGCTTGATCTGGGCGCGAAATTCGGCGAGGGTGCGCTGCGCCTCCTGCATCCGATCGAGCGATTGCTGCGCCAGCTTGGCATGGCGGTCGAACGCCGTGTAGCGGACGCCCTCGCCGGCCCCTTCCTTGTAGGCTTCCGCATAGGTCTGGGCTTCGCGCGCCACGGCCTCGCGGACGCGGGCCATGAACGGGTCGGCGTCCTGCGCGCGTGCGATGTGGCCGTGGGTTTTTTCGGCGGCAGTCAGCTCGGCCAGCGCCAGCACATGCTTCTGTCCTTCGCTGGTGGCCGCGGCCAGCAGCCCCTCCGTTTTTCCCGCGGCGTCGGCCAGGGTGTCGTACAGGCGCCGCTGCACGGCCGCCGGGCGCTCCCGCGCCGAAAACCAGGTGTAGAGGCAGACGTAGGAAAAACCGATCGAGACCGTCGCCGTGATCGCGTACACGGCGATGAGCAGCCCGCGCCGTTCCTTCGTGAAGCCGATCAGCCAGGCCACCAGCACCAGCGCCACCTGCACACCGAACGATGCCAGCAGCGAAAACCACAACGAGAGATAGAGCGCCATGCCCTGCTGGGTGGTGTACCAGGAAACAATGGAAAGCACGCAGCTCGCCACGAACAGCCCTTGCACCAACGGGCGCGTTACGCTGACTTCGCCAACAGCGGTCTGCAGCGACACGGAAGCCATGTGGAGGACCCTCCCCTTAAGGGAAGGTTACGTACAGCGGGCCAGAAAAGTTCCGCGGAAGGCTACCGCAGGAACGGTTTCAGGTACTGGTAGCTGCGCAAAGCGGCCTGCCCGGGCGTCATTATTTCCGCGAATGCCTGGTGTACGCCGATGAATCCACGGTAGTTAACGGCATAGAGGCCCTCGAAGACCCGCTCGAAATTCACGCCACCCTTTTCCCACAACCCGATGTGTTCGATCGCCACGTTGCCACGGATCCAGGTAGGCACGACGCCCTTCCCACCGGGGTTCAGCGCGTGGTTCTGAACGTAAACATTCATCAGCCAGGGCTCGATCCGGCGGATGGCCGCCGGCCCATAGTCCTGCTGCGCGGCGAACCAGTTGGCAGGCTCGTAGATGATGCCGAAATTTGGCCGGTTGACGCGCTTCAGCGTGTCAATCGAGCCGGCAACGGTTTCAAACAGGCTGGTGTGATGCGACTGGTGCGCCAGGCGGATACGGCGCTCACGCGCCTGATCGGCGGCGCGCTGCGCCCAGGCGATGTCCTCCTCTTTCTTCATGCACACCCGGATCAGGTCGGCGTCCAGCGCCTCGGCCAAGTCGAGGTACGGCGTGATGTTGCGCAGGCCCTTGGGGCCGTTCTCGTCGTTCGATGGAACGGCGAAGTCGCCGGTGACCATCGAGATTTTCAGGCCCGCGCGGTCGGCGATGCGCCGGACTTCGCGCACCCTCTCCGGCGGGGTGTGGATACCGGCCTGCGACGCGCGCATGCATACAGCCGGGTAGCCGTTCTTCTTCGCCAGCGCGGCGAAGTCCTCGAAGCCCATGATGGTCTTTTCCTTCGATCCCGGAGCTTCGGCGATGCGCACGGAAAGGGAAAGCCGCATTCGGGGCTCGGGGCCGGCGGCGCTGCCGGCCGCGGCCACGCCGGCGGCCACGGCTGAGAGGAGCCATTCGCGGCGTGTGATTGACTTCATGACGTTACCCCCCTGCTGTTCGGCCGACTGCCGGCTACCGGTGTTGCAACCCGGAGCTTACGCTCCGGTGTTGCCCAGTGCTTTCGATACTCGCGCCGGGTCAGCCGGTTGGCCTCGGCGTCGCCGCTGATGGTTTCGCTCTGCGGGTCGAACTTTGCCGTGCGGCCGGTTCGCGCCACGATGTTGCCCAGGTGGCAATGCAGGCTGGAGATGTGCCCGGTCTCGATCTCCGCATTGGGGGCCTTCCTCGTGCGGACGCTTTCGATAAAGTTCTGCGGGTGCGTGTCGGGCTCGTTGACGTCGTCGCTCACCACCAGCTTGCCCTTTTCGTCCCAGGCGCGGAAGCCCCAGCGCCCGCCCCAGCGCCCGATGTGCGCCATTCCGCCGGAGCCGTAGACGGCCACGCCGTTGTCCTGTCCCTCCAGGCCGTAGGGATTCCAGATGCGCATCTCGAACAGCAGCGCTTTGTTGCCTTCGTAGGTGAAGGTGATGTTCATGGTGTCGGGCGTCTGCTGGTCGTCGCTGAAGAACAGCTTGCGGCCCATGCCGCTCGCTTCCACCGGAGCCTCGACGCCGAGCGCCCAGCGGGCGATGTCAATCTGGTGGACGCCGTCATTGGCGATGTCGCCGGTGCCGAAATGCCAGTGCCAGTGCCAGTTGTAGTGGAACCGGTTCTCGTTGAAGGGCAGCGCCGGCGCCGGGCCGAGCCAGGTGTCGTAATCCACGCCGGGCGGCACGGCGCTGTCGGCCTTGTGGCCGATATCGTCGCGCATCTGCGCGTTCCAGGCCTTGGCCATGAGCACGCGGCCCAGCTTGCCGGACTTCACGTACTCGATGCCGCGCTGGGTGGATGGCCGGCTGCGCGACTGCGTGCCGAGCTGGACGACGCGCCGGTTGCGCCGCGCCGCCTCCACCATCAGGCGGCCTTCGCGCACGTTGTGCGAGGCCGGCTTTTCCACATACACATCCTTGCCGGCGTCGCAGGCCAGGATGGTGGCGGGCGCGTGCCAGTGGTCGGGCGTGGCGATGACGACCGCGTCCACTGACTTGTCATCGAGCACGCGGCGGATGTCGCCGGCCAGCTTCGGCCGCGTGCCTTTCTTTTCCTCGACGATGCTGGCGGCGCGCTCGAACACGCGCTCATCCACGTCGCAGAGGTACGCGATGTTGACGTCGGGCAGCGAGGCAAAGCGGTTGGTAAGGCTGCGGCCCTGCCCGCGCACCCCCACCATGGCGATCGTCACCCGGTCGCTCGCGGCGACGGCCTGCCGGGCCGCCGCCGCTCCCGCCACCGCGGATTGCAAAAAGTAACGGCGATTCATAGGCATCTCGCAGGATTCATATTTTACACTCCCCCGCATGAGGCATTGGCGGGCGCTGTCCTCACCAAATCGTTTGCCGGTCGCTGCAATAACCCCGTCGGGCAAGTCTGGCGCCGCATCTTCTCCACGATGGCCGAATCGAGCGGTACTTCGAGGATGACGTTCTCCGGATCGTGCAAAACCTCGATCAAGTCCTTCAACCGCTGTCGCAACGATCTTCCCTTTCTCGTAGTGGTAGACCATCTCGGCCAGGCTGATGGAAGACACCCTACATGAATCTTGACGGCTCTGGTTTGGAGTGCGGTGG
>JBKKAI010000489.1:0-3122 GCA_046714815.1 Terriglobia bacterium
ACAAGCGCCTCCACCGCCCCCAGACGTCGCCGATGGCGATAGCGGTCCCGGCGCAAGCAACCCGCCACCCTCTTCCGGTGGCGGCAATACCCCGCCGCCCCCTCCTTCCTCCAGCCCGCCCCGGCCCCCCGGCAACTAAGGGTGTTAGGGGAGCACGACCTCGGCGAAGTATTCGCGGCGCCGACCGACGTCACGCTCGATCCGGGGAGCCAGACGCGAGTGCAGCCGGACATCCTGTTTGTCAGCAAGAGCCGCAGTCACATCATCCGCGATGACGGGATCCACGGCGCGCCGGACCTGGTGATTGAAATTCTTTCCGAATCGAGCTACTGGACCGATCGCGAAGAAAAACTCCAGCTTTACCGCCGCTGCGGTGTGCCCGAGTATTGGATGATGGATTACGAAAACCGCTGCGTCTTGGCCTACCGCTTCGCCGAATCTTCCGAGCCGCGCCGGCTGGTCCCGGGCGATATCCTGACTACCCCGCTCCTGCCCGGCCTGGAGATCGAAGTCAGCTCGCTTTTCCGATAACAAAGGCCCGATTGATCTGTGCGGCACGGCGCAGGTACTCGGCCCCTTTGTCCACCTCTCCCGCCTTCTTGAAGATCATGCCGGCGTGGTAGAAGAGACGCGCATCCTGTGTGCCGAGCCGCAATGCCTGGGCGATGGCGGCCCTGGCCTCCTCGACGCGGCCCGCCTTGAACGCGGCCCAGGCCATGGTGTCGAAAGCGCCGATGTCACGGGCGCTGCGGAGGTCTTCGCGCATCCAATCAAGCGCCGTGGCGATGTTGCGATCGTGATCGGCGTAGAACGTGGCCAGCTCAGGCGCGCCGTTTCACTTGGTCAAGCAGCAAGGCGCTCGGCGCGTGTATATGAAAACGGCCCGCGCCGGAATGTTGCGCCGTTCAGGATGGAAGCTTGTCCCGGTGACGGATGGAAGCCAGAGTATCATGTTTGTCCCGACTCGCGACGCACCCGGCATGAAGGACGTTACCTTGATCACCGACGGCGCCTGCCTGGGCAATCCCGGTCCCGGCGGCTGGGCCTGCCTGCTCCGCTTCGGCGCGCACTACCGCGAGATTTACGGATCACTGCCGCATACCACGAACAACCGCATGGAACTGTCGGCGGTCATCGGCGGGCTCGATGCCCTGAAAGAACCCTGCGGGGTGGCAATTATTACCGACTCGGAATACGTCTGCCGGGGCGTCACCGAATGGATGCCCGCGTGGAAACGGCGGAACTGGTTGACCGCGGACAAAAAGGAAGTCAAGAATCAGGATTTGTGGAAGGAATTGGACCGGGCGCTGGCGCGTCACCAGGTCCGCTGGCAATGGGTGAAGGGCCATGCCAATCACGCCGACAATAACCGCGCCGACGAACTGGCGGCCCAGGCCGCTCGCCTGCAGGTCTCCAGCTCGCAGACCGCCGGAACCACGCCGGGGCCGTAAGTATTCGGGCATGCCGATTACTTGTCCGGGGCGTTGCCGGCCGGGCGGCGAGCGGAACCCTGGCGAGCAACGGCCTGTTCGTGGCTTCGGAGCGATGCCGCCGTCTCCCGTGACATCCTGATCGAAAGTAACTACATTAACTACATCTGCGGCAACGGAAAGACCTGGCCGTTCAAGGCCGCGCCAGGCAGGTGTCCGGGTCTCCAAGCCGCGATTGAAACGTGATGACACTAAGCGCAGGGACTCGGCTGGGGCCATATGAAATCGAAGCCGCGATCGGCGCGGGCGGCATGGGCGAAGTGTACCGGGCGCGCGACACGCGGTTGAACCGCGAGGTCGCCATCAAGATACTGTCGGCGGCGTTCGCGCACGACGCCGACCGGCTGCGGCGGTTCGAGCAGGAGGCCCGCGCGGTTGCCGCGCTGAACCACCCCAACATTCTGGCCATCCACGACATCGGCGCGCACACGGACGGCTCGCCCTACCTGGTGTCGGAACTACTCGAGGGCCAGTCGGTCCGGGAGCGGCTGCGGGACGGGCCGCTTCCGGTGCGGAAGGCGGTGGAGTGCGCCGTTCAGGTGGCGCACGGCCTGGCCGCCGCCCACGAAAAAGGCATTGTTCACCGCGACCTGAAGCCCGAGAACCTGTTCCTGACCCGGGACGGCCGGCTGAAGATTCTCGACTTCGGCCTGGCGAAACTGGTCCCGGCACAGCCGGAGTCGGCTATAGAAACAGTCTCGTCGCCCGCGGCCGGCACGCAAACGGGAGTGGTTCTCGGTACGGCCGGATACATGTCGCCGGAGCAGGTGCGGGGGAAAACGGCGGATCACCGCTCCGACATCTTCAGCGTAGGCGCAATTCTTTACGAGCTGCTCACGGGGCGGCGGGCCTTTCAGGGCGACTCGCCGGTGGAAACGATGCACGCCATCTTGAAAAGCGAGCCGCCGGAGATGTCGGCATCCGGCGCCGGGCCCGCGCTGGACCGCATCGTCCAACGCTGCCTGGAGAAACCCCTGGAGCAGCGCTTCCAGTCGGCCAGCGATCTGGCCTTCGCCCTGGAAACGGCTTCCGGATCCACGACCGCGCCGGGGCCAAGCCTGCCCGAAACCGGACGGCCGGCGCCGCTGGTGCGCGGACCGTGGGCGCTTGCCGCGCTTTTGGTCGCGGGGCTCGTGCTGGTGGCGGGTCTCGCCGCCGGTGCGTGGCTGCAGTCACGCCGCGCTGCTGTCCAGCCGGGATGGTCCGCCGTGCGGCTCGGCGGTTCGGAAATCGCGATAGGTCCGCGGATATCACCCGACGGCCGCACGCTGGCATTCCAGGCGTTCGTGGACCGCCTAACCCAGGTGGCCGTGATGAACCCGGCGTCCGGGAGCTGGACTGTGTTGACGAGCGACCGCTCCAGGGGTGGGGTGACCACCATCAGTTGGGCGACAGATGGCGCCAGGATCTACTACGACCGCCACTTTGTGCTCCCACAGGGGATATACAGAATTCCCGCGTTGGGCGGCGAAGAGCGCCTGGTTCTGGAGGACGCCGCCTATCCCGAAGTGCTGGCTGACGGCAGCATGCTGATCAGCCGTATCAACCCCCAGCGCCAGCACCAAGTGCACCGGTTCTGGCCGGCCTCTGGACGCCTCGATCCTTTGCCCGTGGTACTGATGAGTTCCGTCG
>JBKKAI010000490.1:0-4101 GCA_046714815.1 Terriglobia bacterium
GCTCCGGGCACTCCGGCCCAGGGCGCCCAGGCCGAAGCGCCTGCCCGCAGGGCGCCGCAGGCCAGGACCAAGGAAGAGCATGATGCATCCCAGAAGGTGGCCGACCAGAACCTGCCGCCCGCAGACCGGATCAACGCCGCCGAAGAGTTCGTGAAGAAGTATCCCGACACCGAGTTGAAGGCCTTTGTCTACCGCCTGGCGATGGAAGCCGCGCGCGGCATGAACGATTTCGAAAAGGTGCGGAGCTATGGCGAGAAGGTGCTCGACCAGGAGCCCACCGACATCTTCGCGCTCATCATGCTGGCCAGCGCGATTCCGGAGCGCACGCGGGATACCGACCTGGATAAGGACCAGAAGCTTTCTATGTCCGAAGATTATGCCAAGCGCGCGCTGGTGGCGATTGAGAAGCTGCCGAAGCTGAACCCGCAGATGAGCGACGCCGACTGGGAGCTGGCGCGCAACGACGCCCGCGCGCAGAGCCATGCCGCGCTCGGCTACGTCGCGCTCCAGCGGAAGCAGTTCCCGGCCGCCGAAGAGGCATTCAAGAAGGCCACCCAGCTCCAGAAAGACCCGATTTTCTTCTGGCGCCTGAGCCTCGTCTACCAGTTCATGAAGAAATACGAAGAAGCGCGCGACGCCCTGAAACAGTCGGTGGCGCTGGGCGGCGTGAAGACCCAGAGCGCCGACGGCAAGGTGCGCGACATCGCGGCCGAAGACCTGGCGCGCGTTGATGATTTCCTGAAAAAGCGGCAGGCCACCCAGCCATCGGCGGCGACGCCCGGCGCCCCGCCGGCCCCCAGGCCCTGATTCCGCCGGCGACACCCGGTGGGTTGCAACAGTAGGACAGCCTTCAGGCTGTCCAGCAGCGCACAGGCTGTCCTACTTTTGCCCGCCGGGCGTGCCGGCCCTGAGCCGTGAACTGTGTGCGAGAGCTGAGCGATCTGGAGAAGGCCATCGGGCACGAATTCGCCCGGCACGAACTGCTGCTGCGCGCGTTGACGCACAGCTCCCACAGCCACGAGCAGGCCCTGCCCGAGAGCTCTTCAGACCACGCCGTGACGGAGCCGGATCTCGATGCCGTCTCTCACAACGAGCAGATGGAGTTTCTGGGCGACGCGATCCTGGGCTTCCTGGTGAGCCGCGATCTGGTCGAGCGCTTCCCCGCCTACTCCGAGGGGCAGCTTTCAAAAATCAAGGCGCACCTGGTGAGTTCTTCGCACCTGTTCTCCGTCGCCCAGCAGCTCAACCTCGGCGCCTATCTGAAGTTGGGGCGGGGCGAAGAGCGCAGCGGTGGGCGCGGCAAACGCGCGCTGCTGGTGGATGCGATGGAAGCGCTGATCGCCGCGCTGTACCTCGACGCCGGTTTGGAGAAGACCGGCGAAGTGGTCCATCGCGTGATCCTCGAAGGCTGGCTGGAGGCCGGGATCGAGACCTTTCCCTTTGGTGATTTCAAATCGTCGCTGCAGGAACACCTGCAGGCCATCCGCAAACCCCAGCCGCGCTACCAGGTGGTGGAGGCCCGCGGCCCGGAGCACCGCAAGACCTTCACGGTGGAGGTCCGGGTGGGGCGGACCTTTTCGGCCCGCGCCGAGGGCCCCACCAAGAAGGCCGCCGAGCAGGAAGCGGCCCGGGCCGCGCTTCAGCACTTCAAACCAGTACAGGAATGAGCTTTTTTCGGCTAGAATCGTAGTTGTTGCCGATTGGGGCCGATTGGGGAGGGAAGGGCGCGTTTCTTAATGCCGGCGATTGAAACCGAGTTCAAAGACCGCGAAAAAACAGTCGAAGTCGCTCCGGCCGCCGAGCCGGAGGTCCCGCACAAATCCACGGCGCGCGAGTATTTCGAGTCGCTGGTGGTGACCGTGATCCTGGCGCTGTTTGGGACCACCTTCGCCATCCAGGCCTTCAAGATCCCTTCCAGCTCGATGGAAGACACGCTGCTGATCGGCGACCACCTGATGGTGGACAAGCTGGCCTACGCGCCGCCGGAGCCGTCGGTGGGCCCCGCGCTGCCGTACAAGGACGTAAAGCGGGGCGACATCGTGGTGTTCAAGTATCCGCTCGATCCCAGCACGCACTTCGTCAAACGCGTCGTGGGAGTGCCCGGCGACCGGGTGCGGATGGACAACAAGCAGCTCTACCTCAACGGGCGGCTCGCCGATGAAGGCCACAAGATCCACAAGATGCCGAACGTGGATGAGTTCCGCGACAATTTTCCCGCCGCCGCGCCGGTTTCGGCATACCCGGCGTGGGCCGAAGAGATACCCAACCATGTGCGGGATGGCTGGCTGGTCGTCCCTCCCGATCGGTACTTCGTGATGGGCGACAACCGCGACTTCAGCTCCGATAGCCGCTACTGGGGCTTTGTGCCGCGCGAGAACATCCTGGGCAAGCCCCTGATCATCTATTGGTCGCTCGAAAGCGGCAGCTCCGACTACCGGTACAATTCGCTCTGGGATCGCGTCGCCGGAATCCTGAAGACCGCCGTGCAGTTCCCGTTGAAGACCCGCTGGAAGCGAATGTTCGTCCTGATCCGCTAAGGATTCTTTCCGCTACTTCACTTCATGCCGCGCGCCCGCACCATCCTGAAGGCGGCGGCGGCGGTGCTGGCCGCCGCGCTGCTGCTGCCGTTCCTGGTGAACGTGAACCGCTTTCGGTTGCAGATTGTGAACGCGCTGGGGGCCGGGCTGGGGCGTCCTGTCCAGGCCGCCGGGGTGCGTTTGAAGCTGGTGAGCGGGCCGGGCTTCGAGCTGCGCAACGTCACCATCCATGAAGATCCTGCTTTCGGCGTCGAGCCGCTGGCGCGGATGCCGGTCCTGCGGGCGACGTTACGGCTGCGGTCGCTGTGGACGGGGAAGCTCAGTTTTTCTTCGCTGGTCTTTGTCGAGCCCAGCATTAACCTGGCGCGCCGCGCCGAAGGGGGCTGGAACCTGGAGCCGCTACTGGCCCGCGCCGCCGCTTCCGCGCGCTTTCTCACCGATACCGCCCACGCCGCACCTCCCTACATTGAGATGCAGGATGCGCGGATCAACTTCAAGTCCGGTGACGTCAAGAATGTCTTCTTCCTGTCCGGCGTGGATGCGGCGCTTTACACCGAGGGCGGCGACACCCGGAGCGAAAGCTCCGCGTTGCCCGCCGCCGCGCGCCGCCTGCACCTGCGATTGAACGGGTTGCCCGCCCGCACCGATCGGCGGCTCACCGACGTGGGGCGCCTGCGAATCGAGGGAGTCTTCGGGACCGCGGCCGGCGACTCCCGCAGCGAAAGCTCCGGGCTGCCCGCCGCGCGACTGGAGGTGGAGCTGGCCGACGCGTACCTCGCCGACCTCGGTGTGCTCGCATCCGGCGCCGACAGCGGGATCCACGGAGTGCTGAACCTGAAAATGCTGCTCGAAGGCCGCCTGGCCGAGCTGCGAATCTCCGGCTCGGCGCAACTGCGCGACCTGCACCGCTGGGACCTGCAGCCGCCCGAGGCCGGCGGCTCCTCCTTCGACCTGCGGTTCGACGCGCTGCTCGATACGCCCGCGCGCGTGCTGACTGTCCGCCGCGTGGAGGCCAACCTCAGCGCCGGAACGCTGGAGGGCTCGGGCGCCGTCTCCGGCCTGTTCAACCGTCCGCAGTGGAATTTCGGCGCGCGCTTCAACGGGGCGCGTGCCGCCAGTGTCCTCGGCGTGCTGCAGCGCCTGTCGTCCGCTTTTCCGCCGGCGACCCGGCTGGAGGGTACGCTCGAGGGCGAGCTGGCGTTGAACGGGCCGCCGGCGCGCATCACCGGCGCGGTCACGGGGCGCAACCTGCTGCTGCAGGCGGCGGGCCAGCCGCCGCTTCGGGCCGGGGCGGCGCGCGTGAATCTGCTCGGTTCCGCCTTTAGTCTGGAGCCGACCACCCTGGCGACCGCCGGCGAGCCGGATCGTGCGCTGCGGGTTGCCGCCTCCGGGGCCGATGCCGGCCGTGGCCGCAATCTAACCGTGTCGGCGTTCTGGGATTGGGAAAGCGGCCGCGGCGAACTCGCTGCCGCGGGCAGCGATCTCTCGCTCGGCGCGGTGGCCGGCATCGCTCAAGCGGCGCGTGGAGGCGCCCCCGGCGGCGGCCGGAGCGAAAGCTCCGGGT
>JBKKAI010000491.1:0-3302 GCA_046714815.1 Terriglobia bacterium
CGGCGCGAGCCTGTGCGGCGGCGGCGGCGGTCTGTGCGGCGGCGGCGGCCGTGCGTGCGGCTTCGGCGGCGGCACGGGCCTCTTTGTCGTCATTGTCGTCGGACACGATGGCGGCGATCCCCACCGCAATCGCGGCGGCGCCGATCACGTAGGCTCCGACCAGCGCGGCGTTCGAGCGATCACTCGCCTGCGGCTTGGGCGGCGCGGGCGGAAGCGCGGCCGATGGCAGCATCACCGGACGCCCGGCAGCCACCGTGATGGCCCTGCCGGCGTCGTTGCGCGCCACCAACTGCCCTTCCTTCACGTTCACACTCACACGGCCCTCGCCGTCGCGCACGACCTCGGCCGTGGTACGACCCGTCTTTCCATCCGGGGTCGTATTGACCGTCCAGTTCGACGCCATCAGGCGAAGGTCCTTCGAGCGCGTGTTGATCCGGGACGATCCCTTCAACACTTCGATCGCCGATCCATTCACCCGCACCGCCGAGTTCGCGCTCAGGGTGAGCGAATCGCCCCCACTCAGCGTGAACACCGCGGTGGATGCTCCGGTTTCGATTACATCTCCGGCGAAAACCGTTGTGCCGCTGGGAACCGGGGTTCCGGAGATTTTTGCTGTCCCAAGCGAGCTCAGCGAGCCTACCGGCAGCGCGCTGCCAGCGGACAGGGATGCTGCCAGAAGAATAATGCAGGCGAAAGTTGCGAGACGAACGAACATCGCTTTCCTCCTTCGGGGGAGTAGTTTGTACATCGGAAGCAGATTCCGTGTCAAGAGTTTTTTTCTTTCTAGCAGGTTCTTGGGCAGAGCCTGGCGCCGCCAACTCTGTTCACGGTTGCCTGGTGGAAGAAATTCCTAATACGGCTAAGCATTTCTGTTGATGATTCCGAAACGAAATAATGAAGGCCCTCGCGCCGTAGGTCCGAAACGGATATTTGCCGGGAGACTGCGGGCCGTCGCCGGACTTCCGCTGCGAACTTAGCCAGATTCACGGGGCTCCATCCTGCTGTTCAGGTCCCTGTTAGTGACGGAGTGGCCTTCCGGGAAAACTACCCCGCGCCACTCAAGGCCCTAGGATACTACGTCAACCGTGTCAGCGCAAGCCTCCGGCGAAGGTTTTTTTGAAAGAAAAGTATACACTTCTGGGACTTCTCCCCGGCAGGGGCCGGACAGCCGCCCAAGGCAAAGAACAGATTCAGAAGGATCAGGGGAGCCATGTTGCGGAGCAGGCGATGTGGCAAGCCAATTGCAGTTGGAAAGGCATGCGCTCCAAAGAAGCTATTGTCGCCGCAGTGGCCCTGGCCGATTGCCTGGAGACTTACACCAGTGACAACGCCCGGCCGGAGAATATTCTACTTCTTGCCGAAACACTTCAGCACGGCGACGATCGGCGCCGCCGCAACAGGGCCGTGGCCGGCCCCCAGGAACTGGGCAACTGGATTGAGTCGTTGCCGGCCCATGTGCTGCACCTGCTGGTGACGCAGAAGCCCGGCCGGGCGTAGCAGTGGCACAGGCAGGAATGCCTGTGCCTCGGGAGCCCCCAGTATCCACCAGGGCGGTTGCCGCATGCCTTCCGCGGCGTGGTAGAATCCGCGCGCGATGCTCCAATTACAATTCCTCGGCGCTGCCGGCACCGTCACCGGCTCCAAACACCTGGTGAAGTTCGACGGGAATCGTGAACTGATGGTGGACTGCGGCCTTTTCCAAGGCCCCAAGACCTGGCGCGAGAAAAACTGGCAGCCCCTGCCGGTGGAATCCCGCAGCATCGAGTGGATCGTGCTGACGCATGCGCATCTGGATCACTGCGGCTTCCTGCCGCGGCTGGCGGCGCAAGGATTCCAGGGGCCGGTCTATTGCAGCTCCGGCACCGCGGAACTGGCGCGGATCCTGTTGCCGGACTCCGGCCATCTCCAGGAAGAAGACGCCGAGCACGCCAACCGCAAGGGCTTCTCGAAGCACAAGCCGGCGCTGCCGCTGTATACCGAGCAGGAAGCGATCACATCGCTCGACCTGCTCAAGATTGTCTCGCCGGGCAAGGCGATTGATCTGGGGTCGGGCGTCTCGTTCTCGCTGACGCGGGCCGGACACATCCTCGGCTCGAATTTCGTCGAGCTGCGCGCCGACGGCAAGGTGGTCCTGTTCACCGGCGACATGGGGCGCCCCGATTCGGCCACCGGCGGCCCCGCGCCGCCGGCCGAGGCCGATTACCTGTTGGTGGAATCCACTTACGGGAACCGCCGGCACTCCCGGGAAGACCCGGGGCCGCTGCTGTCGCGGATCGTCGGCGAAACGGCCCGGGGCGGGGGCAGCGTTGTGATCCCCGCCTTCGCTGTCGAGCGCACCCAGAAGCTGATCTTCCTGATCAAAGAGCTGATGGAGCAGGGCGCGATGCCGCGCCTGCCCGTCTATTCCGACAGCCCCATGGCCATTGACGCCATGCATGTCTTCCTGCGCCACCAGAACGAGTTCGACGAAGACACGCGGGCGCTGATCCGGCGCCATGGCTCACCGCTGAACTGGGACGGCTTCCATTTCGCCGCCAAGCGTGAAGAGTCCATGAAGATCAATCAGTGCCGCGTGCCCGTCATTATTATCTCCTCGAGCGGCATGGTTGCCGGTGGACGCATCCTGCACCACCTGGCACAGCGCCTGCCCGACCCGCGCACTACGGTGGTGTTTGTCGGCTTCCAGGCGATGGGCACACGCGGCCAGCTCATCCAAAGCGGCCGCCCGACGGTGAAGATTCACGGCTCGGAGATCCCGGTGCGGGCGCGCATCGAGACCCTCGGCCAGATGTCGGACCACTCCGATTACGAAGAGATGCTGGCCTGGATGAAGCAATTCCGGCGCCCGCCGAGGCGGACCTTCCTGGTGCACGGCGAGCCGTCAGCGGCCGAGGCCCTGCGCCAGCGCATCGTGGCAGATCTCAAGTGGAACGTGCACGTCCCGCAATACCTGGAACAAGTGGACCTGGCATAAGCCCTGTTGACCGGCGTTCCGAACCCGTCTTGCCAGGACTCGGCGAGAGTCCCGAAGAAAGAAGCCTGTTCCGCCAAGTGGATCGCGCCGGACTTCCGCATCCTGTTTGAATCGGCGCGAACTAATTCAGCAGCGCGATCTCGTCACCGGAACGGATGGTCCCCTCGGCCAAGACCGCCCCGTAGACCCCGGCCTTGCCGTCATGGGATCGGGCCAGCCGGCGCATGAGCTCGGGGTTCGCCTGAGCAGTGTCGGGATCCAGCGTGATCATCTTGCATCGGGGGTCGCGGTCAATCACCGCGATCATTGTTTTGGCGCCAATCCGCAG
>JBKKAI010000492.1:0-3042 GCA_046714815.1 Terriglobia bacterium
ACGGTGGCTTGCAGCAGCCGATGGGCTCAGCCCGGGCTTCTCGCCATTCCCATCAGGCTGTCGTTCGGATAGAAGTGGTCCACGGTTTCCGGAGTGATCAGTTGGTGTTTGATGAAGACGGCGGGCGGCACGGGCTTCTTGGCCAGAATATCGAGCGCGAGCCGGATCAGGCCCTCGCCATATCTTTCCGGGAAGAAGCCCACCGAACCGACCAGGCGCGTCCGCGGCACGCGAAGCTCGGCGCGCGCTTCCGGCTCGCCGTTCTGTCCGACCACCGCGCAGTGGGCCGTGCGGCCCGCTTCGGCGAAAGCCCGCAGTGCACCCAGCGCGCTCGGGTCATTGGCGGCGCCCACCAGGATGCGTTTCGCCTGAGTCTCCCGCAGATGCTTGCGCACCCCTTCCAGGCTGGTTCTGAACTGCCCGTCGCCATCCACGTGGAACGTCGGGCAGGATTCGGAGGCGTGAAGCATCTCGTGGATGCCAGCCAGCATGCCGCGAATGCGCGCCTGCGGCAGAGGGCCGGCCCGCGCCAGTTCGATCATCAGGATTTCATCCACCGCGCCCTCCCAGGCCTTCCTCGCCCATCGGCCCAGGTGACGGCCGGCAATCAGGCCGGCTTCATAGTTGTTCGCGCCGAAATATGTGGCGCCCGGATGCGGAATATCAATGGCGATGAACGGAATGTTCGCCTCCAGGTACTTTGCGGCGATGGCCGGCGCGACCGCCTCATCGGTCTGAAACTCGATGATCAGGTCCACGCGCTCGCGGATGAGGTGGTCGGCATTCCGCAACGCGACTTTCGGCTGGTACCGGTTGTCCACCACGATCAGCTCTACCTGCCCTTTTTCGGCGGCACGCGCCAGGCCGTCCCGCACCTCGCGCGGAAACGACGTGTCCTGGCCCTGGGCGCCATAGCCGATCCGGAATGTCCGCCGTTGCATTTCCGGCATCCGCCGGTAGTTGTTCTGCCCCACTTTTTCCAGAAAGCCACAGTGGTGGAGGGTGTAAAGCAGCCGGAAGCACATCCCTTTGTTGAATCCCGTCCGGGCCACTACGTCGCGGAGCCGCAGAACCTCGCCCGGCGCCCGGAAGCAACCGAGCACTTCGGAGGCGTGCAGCAACGACTTCACCAGGTAGCGAGTATGATTGGATGTTTTCATGCCTTTGGCCTCCAACGCACAGGCAGGAATGCCTGTGCTACAAGTCCCGGGCCAGCCGGTATTATAAGTTTCATTATTCAAAACGCAACAGACACGAGGGTTTGCCTGGCGCCGCCCCTTCAAGTGAGGTTGAAGCCCAACAAACGCCAGTTTTTCATGGTTCGGCCCCGGCCGGCCGGCCGGCGGAATGTTTTGCAATGAAGAACATCCTGCCGGGGATGGAAAGTCTTTGACAGCCGCGGGTCCTTTGGAGGAATCTTCTTGGCGTTGCCGGGAGAGGGCACATGGCCACCAACGAGCAGAGCGAAACGATCTTCAAGGCGCTGGATTCTTTCCATATCGAGCTGCCTTCCTGGGGGTTCGCCAACACCGGGACGCGGTTCGGAAAGTTCCTGCAGCCGGCGGCCGCCACGACACTGGAGGAAAAGTTCAGCGATGCGGGGCAGGTCCACAGCCTGACCGGTGTTTGCCCCACCGTTGCGCTGCACGTCTTGTGGGATCTGCCGGAAGGAATCAGCAGCGGCGGCGAGGTGCAGCGGTTGGCGGCGAAGTACGGCGTGCGCGCCGGGTCCATAAACCCGAATGTCTTCCAGGACCAGGCTTACAAGCACGGCTCGCTCGGCAATCCGGACGCCGCGGTTCGAGGCGCCGCGTTGCGGCACATCGTCGAGAGTGTGGAGATCGGCAAGGCGCTGGGAAGCCGCGACATCTCGTTATGGTTCGCAGACGGCTCAAACTATCCCGGCACGCAGAACATTCGCCGGCGGCGGAAATGGTTCGAAGAAGGGCTGGCCCAGGCGCACGCGCACCTGGCCGGCGGGCAGCGCATGCTGGTGGAATACAAGCCGTTCGAGCCGGCTTTCTACCACACCGACATCGCCGATTGGGGCATGGCGCTGCTGCTGGCGAAGGCCGCCGGGCCGAACGCCAAGGTCCTGGTAGACACCGGACATCATTACCAGGCCCAGAACATCGAGCAGATTGTGGCCTGGCTGCTCGACTCCGGCATGCTGGGCGGCTTCCATTTCAACGATCGCCGCTATGCCGACGACGATCTGACCATGGGCTCGATTGATCCTTACCAGGTGTTCCGGATCTTCTTCGAGATCCGTTTCTTCGAATGGGAAAAAGGCCAGAACGCGGACATCGCGTACATGGTTGACCAGAGCCACAACCTCAAGGGCAAGATCGAAGCCATGATTCAGACCGTGACGACCGCCGAGGAACTCTACGCCAAGGCCGCGTTGGTGGATTTTGCCGCGCTGGCCAAGCACCAAGCTTCCTGCTCTCTGGTCGATGCTGAAACTTGTCTGAAGGACGCTTTTTCCACCGATGTGCGACCTGCGATTCGCGAATGGGCCCGCTCCAAGGGCCTGCCGGAAGATCCGATGGCCGCCTTCCGCGAAAGTGGTTACCTCGAGCGGATAACCCGGGAACGTTCCGAGAAAAACATGTCGGCGGTGTCGAGCTACGCCTAAATGAGTGCAACGCTGAGTGCAACGCTCCTCGCCTTCGATCTGGGCGCAAGCAGCGGCCGCGCCATCCTGGGCCGCTTCCGCGACGGCCAGCTTTCCATCGAGGAACTGCGTCGCTTCCGCAACGATCCGGTGAACTACAACGGAGAGTTGCACTGGAACATGCCGGCGCTGTGGAGCGAGATGCAAGACGCCTTCGATGTTCTGGCGACTCACGGCGTTGAGCGTCTGGACAGTTTGGGCGTCGATACCTGGGGCGTCGACTACGCGTTGCTCGGCGAGCGGGGCGCGCTACTCGAGAATCCATTTAATTACCGCGACGCGCGCACCGACGGAATGGTGGATGAAGTAACCCGCCGGCTGTCCCGCGAGCGCATCTGCGGGGTCACGGGCATTCAGTTCATGCC
>JBKKAI010000493.1:0-7419 GCA_046714815.1 Terriglobia bacterium
GATGGCGCGGTGCAGTTTCTGAGCCGTGGCGAGGGCTACACGCTGCTGCTGACGCGCGGCGGCGGCGCCGTTTTGGTGCTGGGCAACGGCGCAGTGCGACCGCCACGCGGCGGCCCGCGGCCCGCCACGCTGCGCCTGAGCCTGGCCGGCGCGAATCGCGCCGCCACCGCCGAGGCCCTCGATGCGCTTCCGGGCAGAAGCAATTATTTTATCGGGCGCGATCCACGCGCCTGGCGCACCGGCATCCCTCAATATGCCCGGGTGAAATATAGCGGCGTATATCCGGGCGTGGACCTGGTTTACTACGGCAACCAGCGGCAGCTCGAGTACGACTTGGTCGTCGCGCCCGGCGCGGACCCCGGCGCGATCCGGCTGGCTTTCGAAGGCGCGCACGGGCTGCGCATCAACCGTCAGGGCGGCCTGGTGCTATCGGCCGGCAACGGCGAGGTGCGCCAGCAGAGGCCGGTGGTCTACCAGCAGCGGGATGGCGCGCGGCAAATCATCGCCGGCCGCTATGTCCGCAAGGGCAGGCGCGAAGTGGCGTTCCAGATCGGCGCTTATGACCGCTCGCGCCCGCTGGTGATTGATCCGCTGCTGAACTACTCCACGTTCCTCGGCGGCAGCGGCAATGATGACGGCGCCGGAATCGCGGTGGATGCTTCGGGAAACGTCTATATCGCCGGAAGCACCGACTCGCCCAACTTTCCGCTGGCCGGGCCGGCGCAGGGCACTCGCAGCGGCGTGGACGTTTTTGTCACCAAGCTGGATCCCACCGGTTCGGCGGTGGTGTACTCCACTCTCATCGGAGGGGCGGGCCAGGACACGGCCGGCGGCATTGCGCTGGACGCTTCCGGCGCCGCGTACATCACGGGCGCCACGCTCTCGAATGATTTCCCGACCGCCGGCGCTCTTCAGGCCGCCCGCGGCAGCCAGACCGCTTCCGACGCCTTTGTGGCCAAGCTGAACCCGGCCGGCTCGGCGCTGGTGTATTCCACCTATCTGGGCGGCAGCCAGGAAGACTCGGGCAACGCTATCGCCGCCGACGGCTCCGGCCATGCTTATGTTACCGGCCGGACTTTGTCCGGCAACTTTCCCACAATCTTCCCGCTGCAGTCCACGCTGTCCGGAGCGAGCGATGCCTTCGCGGTGAGGCTGGAACCGTCCGGCGGCGCGCTGATTTACTCCACGTATCTGGGAGGCGCGGGGGACGACGCCGGGCATGCCATCGCCGCCGACAGCGCCGGCAGCGCCTACGTCGCGGGCGCGACCGCTTCCGCCAACTTTGTCGTCATGCCGAATGCCGCGCAGTCCACCTACGGCGGGGGCGGGGACGCCTTCGTGACCAGGCTCGCCGCGCGGGGCGAGTTGCGCGTCTATTCCACGTTTCTCGGCGGCAGCGGCGCCGACCGGGCCCTGGGGATCGCTCTCGACTCTACCGGCAGCGCCTTCGTGACAGGCGAAACGTCTTCCGGAAATTTTCCGGTGGCCGGCGCCTTTCAGCCCGAGCGCGCCTCGCTCTCCGGCTCCGACGCCTTCGTCAGCAAGATCAACAACACCGGCTCGTCCCTGGCCTATTCCAGCTACCTCGGCGGCGACGTGGACGACCGCGGCGCCGCGATCGCGGTGGATGTTTCCGGCAGCGCTTATGTAACGGGCACAACCGCGTCGAGCACCTTTCCCGTTGCGCGGCCCATCGCCGTGCGCGGCGGCGGATTCATCTCCAAAGTCCACAGCAACGGAGCGGCGCTGGTATATTCCAGCTACTCGTTCCCGGGGGCGGCCATCGCCGCCGATACTTCGGGCGCCGCCTACGTCATCGGGGCGGCCGCCGTCCCGTTCGCGGGCGTGGCCTTTCCGTCTACACCGGGAAGCTTTCAGCCGGCGCACAACGGCGGGCGGGAAGTCGCCATCGTGAAGATCACCGATTCCGGCGCCGCCTGCGCTTATTCATTCACGCCGGCAAGCGCCTCGCACTCTCCTTCGTCGCAGGAAAGCATCATCATCTCGGTGGCCGCGCCGGGCGAGTGCACCTGGCTGGCCGCGAGCTCCGTCGGCTGGATCACCATCCAATCCGGCTTCTCCACCGGAAACGGCACGATCACTTACCGCGTGGACGCCAATGCTTCCGGCGTTACCCGCACTGGAGCGATCCTTGTGGGCGGCAGTAGCTTCCCGGTGACGCAATCGGGCGGGGGGGCCACGCTCACCTCCCTGTCTCCGCTCAGCGCGGTGGCGGGCGGGACCGGGTTTGTGCTCACCGTGAATGGAACAGGTTTCGCTTCGAACGCGGTGGTGCGCTGGAACGGCGCCGGCCGGCCGACCACTTTCGTCAACAGCACCCAGGTAACGGCCTCGATTCCGGCCGGCGACATCGCCGCGGCGGGCGTTGCCCAGGTGGCGGTGTTCCAGTCGGTGGGCGGAGCGGGCGGGCTTTCCAACGCGCTTTCCTTCACCATCACCACCACCGTGGTCTCGAACCCGGCGCCGATCCTCGCTTCGCTGTCGCCGGCAAGCGCCGCGGCCGGTGGCGCCGCGTTCAGCCTGACGGTGAACGGCTCGGGCTTCATTGCGGGCTCGGTGGTGCGCTGGAACGGCACGGACCGGCCGACCACTTTCTCAGGCGGCGAGCAGTTGCGGGCCGCGATTTCCGCCGCCGACCTCGCGGTCGCGAGCGTGGCGCAGGTGACCGTGTTCACCCCGGCGCCGGGCGGCGGCCTTTCCACGGCGCTGGCTTTCGCCGTCGGCAACCCGGGAGACAACCCGCTCCCCAGCCTGACTTCGCTGTCCCCTTTCCACGCGCCGCCGGCCGGGCCGGCTTTTGTGCTCACGGTGGCCGGGGCGAGCTTCGTGGACGGCGCGGTGGTGCGCTGGAACGGGTCCGCTCGGGCCACCACATTTATCAGCGGCTCCGAGCTTCGCGCCTCGATCTTCGCCGGCGACATCGTGCTGGGCGGCGCCGCTTCGGTGACCGTGTTCAACCCGGCGCCGGGCGGCGGCGTCTCGAACGCGCTGACGTTCTTCATCAGCAGCGACGTTCCATCCATCATCTTCATCTCGCCCAGTGGCACGCCAGCGGGCGGGCCGGCCTTCACCCTGTTGGTGACCGGCGGCGGGTTTGGCGAGCAGTCGGTGGTGCGCTGGAACGGCGCCAACCGCGTCACAACGCTGATCAGCGAGCGCGAGATGGAGGCCAGAATCAACGCCGCCGATATCGCGCTGCCCGGCACGGCGCAGGTCACGGTGTTCAACGCCTCTTCGGGAATTGCGTCGGCCCCGGTGGCGTTCACCATTTTCCCGCGGCCCAGCCCGGCGCCGAGCCTTAGCGCGATCTCGCCCGCGGCCGGCGCTGCCGGTGGTCCGGCTTTCGTGCTCGCGATCAGCGGCGCCAACTTTGTAGCCAACTCGGTGGTGCGCTGGAATGGAGAAGGGCGGTCCACAACGTTCGTGAACGCCGCCCAGTTGAACGCGGCGATTCCGGCCAGTGACATTGCCGCGGCGGGCACCGTGCAGGTGACGGTGTTCACGCCGGCGCCGGGCGGCGGCACGTCGGGCGCGCTGCCGTTCGCCATCGGCGCGCCGCCCGCTCCGCCGGTGATCAACCCGGGCGGCGTGACCAACGGCGCCAGTTTCGGCAGTGCCGCGCCGTCGGGCGCCGCGATCGTCTCGCTGTTCGGCACGAACCTGGCCGCGGCCAACGTTGCGGCGCAGTCGCTGCCGCTGCCCACAGCACTCGGCGGCGTGTCGGTGCGGGTGAACGGGATTGCGGCGCCGCTGTTCTTCGTCTCGCCGCAGCAGATTAATTTCCAGGTCCCCTGGGAATTGCTGTTCCAGACGCAGGCGTCGGTGACGGTGACTCGCGACGGCGTCAGCAGCGCGGCGCAGGCGCTGGTCCTGGCGACGTACTCGCCGGGGCTGTTCGCCACCAACCAGCGAGGCGCCGGGCAGGGCGCGGTGCTGATCTCGGGCAGCGGCGTGCTGGCGGCGCCGCTCGGCGCGTTCTCCGGCTCCCGCCCGGTAAGCCGCGGCGGATTCATCGAGATTTTCTCGACCGGCATGGGGCCGGTGACAAACCAGCCGCTGAGCGGTGTCGCCGCTTCCGGCAATCCCCTGTCGCTGACGACAACGGCCCCGTTGGTGCTGGTGGGCGGGGTTGCGGCGCGCGTGACCTTCGCGGGCCTGGCGCCCGGCTTCGTCGGCCTCTACCAGATCAACGCGGAGGTTCCGTCCACGGCGCCGATCGGCGACGCCGTCCCGGTAGCGGTGAGTATCGGCGGCGTCGGCTCGAACACCGTGTCCATCGCCGTTCAGTAGCGCTGCCAGCCGCGGTCCTGGTGGCCGAAGCGGAAGAGCGGCGGGTGAAAAAGTTCGGCGAGGATTTCCAGCGACTCGGCCAGGCGCGGCCCCGGCCGGTTGAAGTACTGGTTGCCGTCGGCGAGATAGACGCGCCCGTTCCGCACCGCCTGGAGCTCGGCCCAGCCGGGTTTGCCGGCCAGCGCGGGCATCTCCGCCCGCGTGCGGGGAATGTCGAAGCCGCAGGGCAGGACCACGATTACATCCGGGCCGGCGGCGCGCAGCTCGTCCCACGTCATCCACGGTGAGTGCCGCCCGGCTTCGCCGAACAGGTTGACGCCGCCGGCCATCTCCACCAGTTCCGGCATCCAGTTGCCGGCGGCCATTAATGGATCAATCCACTCGACGCAGGCGACGGTTGGCTTGTCCGGCAGCGCGCGTGTTTTTTCGGCGATGGCCGCCATGCGCCGCTGGAGGTCGAGAACCAGCGTCTCGCCGCGCTCCGGCGCGCCGAGCGCCACGGCCACGCGGCGGATGTCGGCCCACACGTCGGCCAGCGCATTCGGCTCCAGAGAGACAATCGTGGGCGCAGAGCCATTTCCGGGCTTCGCGCCCAGCCACTCGCGCAGCGCATCCTCGACGTCGTGGAGGCTGACGGCGCATACCTGGCACTGCGTCTGCGTGATGATCAGGTCCGGCGCGAGCTCCCGGAGCCTCGCGGCATCCACGCGATACACCGACAGCCCTTCCTGCAGGATGGCCTTCACGCGCTGGTCTATTTCCGAGCTGGGAGCGCCGGTGTCGAGCTTGGCTTCGGTGAGCAGCGGCAGCCGCTTCACCGATTCGGGGAAGTCGCATTCATGCGAGCGGCCCACCAGGCGATCTTCGAAGCCGAGCGCGCAGACGATCTCGGTGCTGCTCGCGATCAGCGAGACAACACGAGTGACAGGCCGATTCATCGCGTGGTCTGCCGCGGGGGCGCTTTCCGCGCGGGGGCGCTGCGGCCGGCGCCCAGGTGGTCGTAATTCAGCAGCGTGTTGAACAGCAGGAAGAAGCTGCCCTGCGTCTGGTGCCGCCACATCGGGTTGTTGGCGAAAAGCACCACGTGGCCCTTGCCCAGCGGCACATCCACCACCGCCGGACGTTGCGCCAACTCGGAAGCGCCGGCCAGCATTCCGCTCACCGGCAGGTCCTTCTCTTCGGCGAAGCGCAGCACGACGCGCGGCTGCGCTTCCAGCGGCGGAATCTGGCCGCGCATCAGCTCGCGCAGATCTTCGGGGATATAGGTTTCCTGCTCGGCGGGGGAGCGGCGCTCGGGGCGCTCGGGCGCGCGATAGGGGCGGCCCTGCGGGATGTCGGGGTCGGTGGCCGTGCCGCGCCCGCTGGGGCGCGACGGCTGGCCCGCCTGCGGCTCCGGATCGAACCCACCCCCGCCGCCGCCCCCGCCTCCCGGTCCGCCGCCTCCCGTCAGGCTGACGCGGAACACCGGCGCCTGGTTGAAATACACGGCCAGGCGCTCGCGGTATCCGTAAGCGATGGGGCTTTTCGGATCGGCGACGTTGGCGTTCACCACGGTGCCGCGCGCCTGCAACTGCCGCGTCTCGGTAATCGAGACGCCTTCGACCAGCCCGAAGTTGACAGGCACCACCGAATTGGCGCCAACCACCAGCAGGGCGCCACCCTCTTCGACGAACTTTTTCAGGTGCCCGAGACCCTGGTAGCCCATGCCGCCGCGCATGTCATCGGTGGTGTCGGGACTGGTGCCGAGGTTGGGCGTGATATCGGAGGCCTTCCAGGGGATGGGCTCGCCGCGCATGGGCAGGCCGTGCACCAGGCGGGCGGCGCCGCCGCGCGCCGGCGGAAACACGATCACGTCGAATCGCGCGCGCAGGTTCGGCGTGTCGCGGACCACGTGGTCGGAGATGTAGGTATAGGGAACGCGCAACTGGTCAAAGGCGATGCGGTACCAGCCTTCGTCCTGCGTGTTGGTCCAGGTGTGCAGCAGCGCCACGCGCGGCACGGCCATTGGATGCGTGGCCACCTGCGGCATCGCGGCCGTGGCCTGGGCGGTCAGCCCCAGCTCTTTGAGCGCGGTGTCCAGCGTCCGGCGCAGGTCGCCCGGGTTGCCTTCGGCGGGAATGATGAAGGCGCCCGCCACAAATTTCCGGTTCTCGTGGGTGAAGGCGTCTTCGGCCGCCAGCATCTTCACGTTCGCCAGGCGGAAGCGCAGCGTGGCCAGCGTGTTGTCGGTGTTGTGGTCAATGATGTAAGCGGCGGCCGGATTTCCGCCTGGGTTTGCGGAAATGATTCGGCCCTCGACCCGCGCGTCTTCATCGAGCCGCCGCATCGTCGCCTGCAGGATGGCCGTGTCGGCGACCCGCACCGTTTTTACGTTCCGCAGCGCCCCGAGCGTCCAGCCGGTGTCGTCGTACGGCCGCGGGTCGCTCACGCTGTAATACTGCGTGTCGAGCAGCATGTCGGCCATGCGGCTGTACGGCTGATCCATGCGGACCACGTAGCTGCCCTCGATGACTTTTCCGTCCTTGACCTCGGTGTCCTTGTCCAGCAGGTGGACCTCGATGCCCTGCAGGCGCAGCAGGTTCACCAGCTCGGCCGCCTCCACCGGCCGCTGGTCGCGGAAGATGGCGTAGGCGGCCGGCCCCTCGCGCGTGGCCTTCTCCAGCGAGCGCTTGCTCTTCAGGTAGAAATTGCGCAGGAAGCGTTCCTTGTTGGCGGCCACGAAGTTCATGCCCAGCAGCAGCCCGCTCTGCTGCAGGTTGATGTTGTTGCGGATGGACCACCTCACCCTGGGCAGCGGCGGGTTGGGGCGGAACCAGGTGCGCGTGGTCGAGGTGGCCGGCACGGTGCGCTCGGAGGTGTCGGCGCCCCGTCCGCCGAAGGTCTCGTAGAAGCGGCCGATGGAGTTGTGCCCGTTCGCGACGTAGAACATGTAGTTGGGCGCCCAGCCGTCGTAGAAGCCGTGCGTCCAGACGCCGGGCACGCCGCGCTTGGTCAGTTCCTCGACCTCGTTGTAGGCCATCAGGTGCCATTCATTCACCACGATGGGGTCCAGCCAGGCGTTATAGGGGCCAGTTCCGGTCGAGATATAAAGGAACGGCACCGACTCGT
>JBKKAI010000494.1:0-4427 GCA_046714815.1 Terriglobia bacterium
TGAGCACAACCTGCAGCCACGAGATGAGCATCCACTCGGGCAAGCAGATCTTGAACGAACGTCCCCTGAGGGTCGGAGGAAGCGAGTTTCAGGAGAACTTCACGGACCACATGCAGGCACGACTCAACGCGTCCGGCGGAGCCGGTAGTCCCGGCGCACAAAACTGCTTGACCCGGCCGTTACCGCGTGGCAGCGTTGACCCACAACGGAGGTCAAGTCATGCACGCGATGGGGCTGAGCAGATTCATTCATGCCTCGATGCTAAGGGGATGCTTGCTGGTTATCGCCTGCGCCGGGCGGCTGCTGGCGCAGAGTTCGACGGCCACGCTGACGGGAATCGTGACAGACCCGTCCGATGCGCGCCTGCCCAATATCACGCTGCGGCTGGCCAGCGAAGATACAGGCGTCATCACCACCACGGCCACGAACGCTCAGGGCGAGTACACGTTTCCGCTGCTGACGCCCGGCCGCTACCGGCTGGCGACCGAGGCCGCGGGCTTCCAGGGCTCGACGCGGAGCGGCATTGTACTCGAGCTGGGGCGCGTGACGCGCCTCGACATCGCTCTTCAGCTTGGTCGGGTCGCCGAAGCGATTGAAGTCAGCGCGGCGGCGCCGCTGCTCGAAAGCGAGACCTCCACGGTGGGCCAGTTCATCGAGAACAAGGCGATCGTTGACATGCCGCTCAACGGGCGCCGGGTCGGCCAGCTCATGGCGCTGATGGGCCATGCGGTGTTCATCACCGGCGACGTGATCCGCCCGCGGTACTCGATCGCGGGCTCGCGGAGTGATGCGCAGCAATGGCTGATGGACGGGGTGAACTCGTCGAACATCGCGCTGGAGGTGCCCCAGGCGCTGTTCAACCCGCCGGTGGAAGCGGTCCAGGAAATCCGCGTGCTGCAGAACGCCTACTCCGCCGAGTTCGGCAACTCGTCGGCGGGTGTCATCAGCATGAGCACCCGCTCGGGCGCCAACAAAGTCCACGGCGTGCTCTACGAGTACTTCCGCAATGACCAGCTCGATGCCAAGAACTTCTTCGCGCAGACGCGCCCGCCTCTGCGCTGGAATGTGTTCGGCGGAGCGGTGGGCGGACCGGCGATTCGGAAAAAGACGTTCTATTTCGCGCACGTCGAGTTCCAGCGCCAGCGGGTGGGCCAGGTGCGGACGTTCACCGTGCCGACCGCACTCCAGAAACGGGGCGATTTCTCGCAGACCACAACCGCCGCGGGCGCGCTGACCCCGATCTACGATCCGTTTTCTGCGCGGCCCAGCCCCTCCAACCCCGCGCAGACGATCCGCGACCCGTTCCCCGGCAACGTCATCCCGCAGAGCCGGATGGACGCGGTCGGCGCGCGCATCGCGCCGCTGTTTCCTCTGCCCAACCGCCCCGCGGCGAATCTGGCGGGCGCCAACAACTTCACCGCAAATGGATCCGTGGGCCTCAACATCACCACCGGCACGGCTAAAGTGGACCACCACATCAGCGAGCGCGACCGGTTCTCCTTCCGCGTGATTGTCCACGACTTCCCCACCTTCACGACCCCGGTCCTGGAGACACCCGCCGCCGATCCCAATGGCAACGAATCCGACCGTCGCGCCTTCAGCTACCTGTTCAACGAAACGCACAACTTCAGCCCCACCGTGATCAACGATTTCCGCTTCAACTGGCAGCCGCGGCGGTTTCACACCCTGACGCTGGGCCTCGGCGAAGGCTGGCCCACAACGCTCGGCCTCAAGGGAGTGGCTGACCGGGCGTTCCCGCGGATCGATGCGGCCGGCTACATGTCGCTGGGGCAGACCAATCAGGAGCGTGTCCAGATTCCGATTCACGACACGCACATGGTTGACACTGTGTCGCTTTACCGCGGCAGCCATTCGCTCCAAGTCGGAGGGGAACTCCGGCTGTCGCGGAATGTAGATAATTTCTTTCCGCTGGTCTCGGGGCAGCTCGGCTTCGCCGTGCAGGGCACCAATCAGCCGGGCGTCAACAACACCGGCAACGGCCTGGCGAGCCTGCTCCTGGGCTTCCCGAACTCAGGCAGCGTGCGGGTGACCGAAGAGTTGGACCGGCGCGCCAAGTACCTCGCGCTGTTCCTGCAGGATGACTGGAAGATCACGCGAAACCTGACGCTCAATCTCGGCCTGCGCTGGGAGACACACGTGCCCCGGTTCGACGCCAACGACCGCATCAACGGATTCGACCCCTCGAAGATCAATCCTGTGTCCGGCACGCCCGGCATCGTAACGTTCGCGAACCGCGACGGCTACAGCCGGTCGCTCTATAACGGCGACTATGACAATTTTATGCCTCGCTTCGGATTCGCCTGGAAGCCGTTCGGCCGGCAGCACACCGTGGTGCGGGGCGGCTACGGAGTTTTCTTCGGTCCGCCGCTGCCGGGCTCGAACAACACCAGCGCCGGTTTCGAGACCAGCGGGTCGTTCACGTCGCCGGACAACGGGATCACCGCGCCGTTCCTTCTGCGCGCCGGATTCCCGGACACGTCGCGCCCGCAGTTGGGACCGGCTTTCGGGGCGGTCCGCGTGGGCCAGCCCGTGGGGTTCGCTCCGGAGTTTCTCGACCCGGACCGTCGCATCGGCTACTCCCAGCAGTGGAACTTCGTAGTCCAGCGGGAGGTCGGGTGGCAGACGGTGATCGAGCTGAGCTATGTGGGCAATGCGGGCCGAAAGCTGCCGGGGCCGGGGACCAGCATCAACCAGGTGCGGCCGGAGTTGCTTGGGCCCGGCAACGCGCAGGTCCGAAGACCGTACCCGCAGTTCGGCAACGTGACCACGGTCACGCCGTTCTGGGGCAACTCGAGCTACCACGGTTTGAACGCCAAGGCCGAAAAGCGTTTCTCTTCCGGTCTGAATTTCCTGGTGAACTACACGTACTCGAAATTCATTGATGACGTGACGTCGAACCAGGAGATCGGGCAGGTCGGCGGCGGTATCCAGAACGTCTATGACCGGCGGGCGGAGAAATCGCTTTCCGGCAACGACGTGCGCAACCGGTTCGTCGCCAGCTCCGTGTACGAGCTGCCCTGGGGTTCGGGGCGGAAATGGCTCCACTCCGGTCCGGCTGCCACCATCCTCGGCGGGTGGGGGCTAAGCGCCATCCTGACGCTGCAGGACGGCAGCCCGGACGGTCTGGTCACCCAGGTGAACAACACCAACGCCTTCGGTGGAGCGCAGCGCGTCAATGTGCTGCGCAATCCGGCGCTGCCGAAGAGCGAGCGCCGCATTGACCGGTATTTCGACACGACAGCCGTCGTGGCGCCTCCGCAGTTTACGTTCGGCAACGCCGGGCGCGCCTTGCTGACCAGTCCGGGACTGGCCAACGTGGATCTGTCGCTGCTGAAGAACCACAGCATCGGTGAGCGATTTGCCCTGCAAGTCCGGATCGAGGCGTTCAACGCTTTCAATCGGGTGAACCTCGAAGATCCGGGACGGACTCTCGGAGCGGCTGGCTTCGGCGTGATCGGCGCCGCGCGCGACGCGCGCAGCCTGCAACTGGGCATGAAGCTCACCTTCTGAGCGCTCCGGGCGGCACCCGGCGCTTCGGCGTTTGGGTATGGCGTGCCTTTGGCCGCCGTGGTGTCCGCCGATGAAGTTTAGAGTAACGGCTTTTGTTCGATCGGGGACTACAGCGCGGGCAGCTCGCCGGCGAAGAGGCGGTCGAGCGGGATCACGAGGCCGGGAAGCAGCGGGGTGGTGAGCGTATCGCCGATCTGCAGCCGCCGCGGCTCGCTCGACTCGGCGAAGCGGTAAACCAGAATCGTGCGTTCCCTGGATGCGCCACCCGGTACTCTTTCACCCCGGTGCGCCGGTAAAGGTCGCGCTTGGTGGTCATGTCTGTTTTGTATGTGCTTTCGGAGAGGATTTCGATCACCAGATCCGGCGGCCCGAAAACGCCCTCATCGCGCACGATGTGAAGGCGCTCCTGCGAGATAAAAATGAGATCCGGCTCGACGCAGGTCTGCGCCCCCGGATCGGGAAAAACATCGAACGCGGCGTGATACACGCGGCCAAGCTTGTGCTTTTTTGCGAAGGGTGACAGCCAGTCGCAAAAGTCCATGGAAAGGCGTTGGTGCTTATCTCTGGGCGCGGCGCTCACGTAGAGTTCTCCTTCAATCAGCTCGTACCGGTTGCCATCGTCCGGAAGTCGCTGCAGGTCCTCCAGGGTCATGAGCGGGACGCTCACCTTCATACGGCCATTCTAACCCAATTCCGCGCAGCGCCCGGCCCGTAGCGTCCCGGAATCACCGCCCACACCGCGCGCCGCAGTATTTGAGCGAAGAGCAGCGCCAAAAACTCCAGGCGGGCGCGAAGCATTCTGAAAAGGCCCACCGGCGCCGCCGGCTGCGGCTTTCCGGCGGAAGCGGCGCGATGAAGGCCCCCGGCCAGCGCGCGAATGACTCCGTTCCACGCGC
>JBKKAI010000495.1:0-3414 GCA_046714815.1 Terriglobia bacterium
CGAACAGCGTCGTTGCGTACGGCCAGAAACTCCCTACGGTGCGCACGGCCTTGTCCGTCGCGAGCGAGCCGATCCCGCCGACGAGCGGATCGGCTGGCTTGCCCGCCCCTTTCGGGCCGTGGCAGGCCTGGCACTGCGCGATGTACACAGTCTCACCTTGCTTCGCGGTCCCGCTGCCTGCGGGCAGGCCCGCCCCACTCGGCGGAATGCTGATGTCCCAGGCCGCGATTTCCTGCGGCGATGCGACGCGCCCGAGGCCCGGGCCGGATGTCGGGGCCGGTGAACCGCTGTCGGTTGTGGCGCAGGCCGCCAGCAGTGTTACGGCGACTGCACCGACCACTCTCCTAAAGGTAAACATTGGCGATGCTCCCGTCGGCTGCGATTTCCCAGGACTGGATCGAATGGTTGTGATAACGCGCCGGCGGCGCGTAGTTCGCAAGCCAGGCGCCGCGCGTCGGCTGCACATTGCCCTTGTCGTCCACAGCGCGGCTCTGGACCACGGCGCGCGTGCCGCCCCATTCCCACGGCAGGCGAAAGCGCGTCAGGCTCTTTGACAACACCGGCCCCTGCAGTGCCGCCTCCTTCCAGTTCGCGCCGCCGTCCACGGAAACATCCACCCTCCGGATCGCGCCGGCGCCGGACCATGCCAGTCCGCTGATCTCGAACCATCCCGGCCCCGCCATCTTCATGCCGAAGGACGGCCGGGTGATCACGGATTTCACGCCCAGCTCGAACGTAAATTGCAGCGCCTTCCCTCCCGGGATGGGGTCGGTGTACTTGGAAGTTTCATCCCTGGTATGCGTCGGCCCCTGCGTCACCTTGATGCGCCGCAGCCACTTCACGCTCATGTTCCCTTCCCAGCCCGGCAGCAGCAGGCGCACCGGGTAGCCCTGCTCGGGGCGCAGTTTCTCGCCATTCTGGTAGAGCGCGATCAGCGCGTCGTCGAAAGCCTTCCTGAGCGGCACGCTGCGGCTCATGGCGACCGCATCCGCCCCCTCGGCCAGCAGCCAGTCGGCGCCCGGCGCCACGCCGGCCTCGTTAAGCAGCAGCGCGAGCGGGACGCCGGTCCATTCGCTGCAGCTCACCAGGCCGTGGATCGTCCCGGCGGTAACCTGCGGCGGTTTCGGATTCACCGTGTTGGGGCCGCTGTTGCCGGAGCACTCGACGAAGCAGACCCGGCTCGTCATCGGATAGCGCGCCAACGCTTCCATTGTGAAGATCAGCGGCTTCTTCACCAGGCCGTGGATCATCAGGCGGTGCTGCGCCGGATCGATGTCCGGCACTCCATTGTGATGGCGCTCGAAATGCAGGCCGCTGGGCGTGATCGTTCCCTCCAGTTCCTGCAACGGAGTGCGGGAAGCGCCGGCGCCAGGAGTGACCGTGGCATAGCCTGTTGCCGTCGGGCGCAGCACTTTCGCCTCGAACTTCGAAGGCTGGCCGTAGCCGCGCATGGGCGCGCCCATGGTTTGCATCCAGGGCGGCACGTTCTCCAGCGCCTGCGCCAGCGCGTCCGGCGCCGCCATGCCGGCGGCGGCCGCACCGGCGAAGCCCGCGCTGCGCGCGAGAAACGTGCGCCGGTCTATTGCTCCAGGTTGCCTTGAATACGGGCGCGCGACCGTCGCCCGCGAAGAACGATCTCTGGTGCCCATGAATCCCCCTGTAAAAAATGGCGGCCATGCCTGGGCTGATTTTCCGGGGGAGCCGTCGGATGGCAGGAAGCTCCGGCCGCGGGCTCGATTATTGTATTTGCCCGTTCCTCGTGTTAAGCCAGCCTATCTTACCCGCTTCTCGACGGAAGGGATGCTGCCCCCGGCGCCGAAGCCTACCTCCTCAAGACTATATAATCGCGCGTTGTCCGCCGCCGGGCGCATGCGAGGCCGCTCTTGGATCGAGCACTCTGGATCACTTGGTACGACCTGCCGGAGGACGGGCGCGACGGCTATCTGGCGTGGCTGCACGGCAGCTATATGCCGAAGCTCATGGAGCGGCGCGGCTTGCAGTGGGCGGCGCACTATGCCACCGAAGAGACGCCCATCCGCACGGCCAAAAATGACGGGCATGGGCGCCGCTATCCGCCGGCTGGATCCGTGCCTGGCGGCTATCACTACGTGCTGATCGCCGGCGCGGAGCACCCGCATGCGTTCGTCGACCCGGCACCGAAGGCGTTTCATGCGCAGTTATCAGCGGGCGAGCGCAGCATGCTGGCGATAAGGACAGGTGAGGCGTCCAACATCATGGTCGAGCAGGCGCGGATAGAAGGGCCCGACGCCGGCCGGCGCGAGGCGAGCGCGGCACTGAGCCCCTGCATACAGCTCGGCAGCTTCGTGTTCGACGGTGATGAGGACGAGTTGCTCGCGTGGTACGCGAACTGGCGCCTGCCTTCCATGACCACCCTGCCCGGTTGCGTCGGCGTGCGCAAGCTGGTTTCCGTCTCGGGCTGGGCGAAGCACGCCATACTCCACGAGTTCGTTTCGGTCGAAGCGCGCAACGCGAACTTCGTGAACTTCGAGGAGAAGCATCATCCGGACCAGGCGGCGAGGTCCGCGAAAGTCACGGGCCAGGTCGTTCACTATCCCGGCTCGCCCAACGTGGCGCGCCGCATCTGGTCCGCGGTCAAGTAGCCGTCAAGTCCATGCAACCGCAGATGAACGCAGATGAACACGAATAATTTCAGAAAAGCGTTGTTGTTTTTCGTGTCGGCGTTTATCGGCGTTTATCTGCGGTCGCCTGGCTCTTGATCTGATCTCATGCCCTACGCCACCACGCGCGACGGAATCAGCCTCTACTACGAGGAAGTCGGCCGCGGCACGCCAGTCGTGTTCGTGCACGAATTCACCGCCGACCTGCGCAGCTGGGAGCCGCAGATGCGCGCATTCAGCCGCCGCTACCGCTGCATCGCATTCAACGCGCGCGGCTACCCGCCATCCGACGTGCCGCGCGCCCGCTCGAAGTACTCGCAGGCCATCGTCGCCGATGACGTCGCCGACGTCCTGCGCCACCTTGAGCTGCGGAAAGCGCATGTGGTCGGATCAGCGATGGGCGGCAAAACGGTGATCCACTTCGGCATGCGCAAGCCGCAGATGGCGCTGTCGCTGACGGCGATCAACCCCGGCGTCGGCGCCGACCCCGATCCGAAAAAGCGCGCGCAGTTCCTGCGCGATATCGAAACCATGGCGGCGCGCTTCGAGACCCTCGGCCTGCCGGAGGCGATCCGCGACCACCGCGTCGGCCCGTCGCGCGTGCAGTTCCTGAACAAGGACCCGCGCGGCTTCGCGGAATTCGGGAGACGCTCGGAGCAGTTATCGGGACTGGGCTCCGCCAATACCTTTCGCGGCGTGCATGCGAAGCGGCAGCCGGTCGCGGCGCTCGAACGGGGATTGCGCCGCCTGCGCGTGCCGCTGCTGGTGGTGATCG
>JBKKAI010000496.1:0-4237 GCA_046714815.1 Terriglobia bacterium
TCACCAAGAGCGGCACCAACGAGTTCCACGGCAGCGTTTACGAGTTCCTGCGCAACACGGCGCTCGATGCCAACTCGTTCTACAACAACCGCTCCGGCCTGGAACGCGAAGTGCTGCGGCGCAACCAGTTTGGCGGCGCGGTCGGCGGGCCGATCATCAAGAACAAAGCTTTCTTTTTCGCCAACTATGAAGGCACGCGGCGCACGCAGGAAACCAGCCCCTCGGGATTCATCGTTCCCACGGCGTCGGCGCGCCAGGGCATCTTCCGCTTCGTGACGCAGGCCTGTCCCGGCCAGAGCGTGGCGCAGAACCGCGCCGGCTGCGTGGACCCGTCGGGCAACCCGCTGGTGCCGGTGTCATCGTACAATTTCGCGGAGAACGACCCGCGGCGGCTGGGCCTGGATGCGGTGATGCAGAACGAGACGCTGAAGTTCCTGCCGCTGCCCAACGACTTCACTCAGGGCGACGGGTTGAACACCGCCGGCCTGCGCTTCAACTCGCCGACGCTGGCTCCGCTCGATAGCATCACGTCCCGCGTGGACTACACGTTCAACGACAAGCACGCGCTGTTTGGACGCTACAACATCGCCTGGCGCAATGACCTGATCAACGACATCATCAACACCGACCCGCGCCCGATGAGCTGGCCGGCGCGGGTGCGCATCTCCGACCAGCAGGGCGCGGCACTGGGCATCAAGTCCAGCCTGACGCCACACTTGTTGAATGAGCTGACCATCGGGTTCACTCGGAACGTGCTGAATTTCGCCGATCCTGTGCATCCGCGGACATACGAAATCTGCCGCTCCGGCTGCATTTTCACCAGTCCGTTCGTCTACTGGCCGGGCACGTTCCGCGCGCCCACCGAATACCAGTTGCTCGACAACGTCAGCCTGGTGCGCGGCTCGCACACCTTCAAGGCGGGCTTGAACATCCGCGTGTACCGCATCAACCAGTTCCGCGGAGCGGGCAATCCCTTCGGTATCTTTCCGGGATTCACCTTCAGCCGCACCGACGCGCCTTTCAGCGGCAATGAAACCAACGCAGTGGTGCGCGCCGATGGCGCCCGCGTGAACCTCGGATCGGCCGGTATCAATGCCACCGACCGCAACAACCTCAACACGCTTTACAACGTGCTGCTCGGCCGTATCGGCAAAATTGACCAGGTGTTTTACAGCAACGGAAAAGAGTTCCCGCCGGGGCTGAGCCCGCTGATCCTGGCGCAGCGCCTGCGCGAGTACAACTTCTTCTTCCAGGACGACTGGCGCGTGACGCCCCGGCTGACGCTGAACCTCGGGTTGCGCTACGAACTGAACTCGGTGCCGTTCGACGCCGGCGGCGTGCAGGTGGTGAACGACAAGCCGCTCGACGGCAGCCAGGGGCCGGTGACCTTCCTGCCGGCCGGGCCCGGCACGGGCCGCAAGTGGTTCGAGCGCGACAACAACAATTTCGCGCCCTCGCTCGGCTTCGCCTGGGATCCGTTCGGCAACGGCAAGACCTCAGTGCGCGGCAGCTACCGCGTGGCCTACCAGCGGCTGATTTCCTGGGCGCTGAACGTGGTCGAGCAACGCCAGCCGGCCACTTCGCTCAACCAATTCCTGCAGCGGCCCAGCGACGCGCGCATCGGCGGCAGCGACACCGTCGTGCGGCTGAACGAGTTGCTGACCGGCGCGCGGCTGCCCGAATCCCAGCGCGGCACTTCCGTTACCATCAACAACCGCATCCCTCTGCTCAGCCCGCCCACGGCCATCATCCGCACGCCGGGGCCGAACCGCGGCGAGCAGCCGCTGCTGTTTGACCACGAGATGCCCACGCCCTACGTGCAGCAGTGGACGCTCGGCGTGCAGCGCGAGATCCTTTCCAACACGGTGCTCGACGTCGCCTACGTCGGCAACCGTGGGGTCAAGCTCTTCCGCATGCTGAACGTCAACCAGATGGACCTGCAAGCCAACGGCTTCATCCGCGATTTCCAGGCGGCGCAGCGCAACCTGGCGCGCAACGGCAATCCGAACACCGGCGAATCCACCGGGAACCTTGGGCGGTTGTACAGCGGCACGATTCCCAACAGCATCCTGGGCGATCTGCAGAACAGTAACGTCGGCCTGGTGGCCGACGCGCTGGACCGTGGCGTGCAGGGCATCGGGCTGGCCCGCGCCGGCCTGCCCGACAATTTCTTCCGGCCCAATCCCCAGTTCACCCTGGCCGGCGTCGGCTGCTCGTGCTCCAACTCCTGGTACAACGCACTGCAGGTGCAGGTTCAGCGGCGCTTCTCGCAGGGGCTGACCATCGCCGCCAATTACACCTTCTCGAAGTCGCTCGACGATATTTCACACGACACGCGCGGCGCGGGGACCGAAATTGTGGTGCCCTCCGACCCCCGCAACCGCTCCCTCGACAAAGCGCGCTCGGACTTTGACGTGACCCACGTGGTCCGCAGCAACTTCATCTACGATCTGCCCGTCGGGCGCGGCAAGTTCCTGCTGGGAAACGCCGGCGGCGTCCTGGACCGCATCTTCGGCGGCTGGCAGGTCAACGGGATCGTGGACCTTTCCAGCGGCTTCCCGTTCAGCGTGTTTTCCGGCTACCATACGTACACGTTTTACGATTCCGGAACGCGTGTTGGGACCACCAGCGCCAGCGGTGTGACCAGCCGCGCCGTCTATACTGGAACGACAAAGGACATCGGCAGCGTCCGGCGCACCGGCAACAGTGTGCAGTATTTCACGCCGGAGGAGCGCGCGATGTTCCGCGTGCCGCAGGTGGGCGAAACCGGCTCCGGACGGAACGTTTTTACCGGCCCGGGATACTTTCAGTTCGACATGGGCCTGTTCAAGAGTATCCAGATCCACGAAGCGAAACGGCTGGAGCTCCGCGCCGAATTCTTCAACCTATTCAACAACACCAACTTCAACGACCCGGTTGTCCTGATGACCTCGGGCAGCTTCGGCAACATCAACAGCGCGCGCGTGCCGCCGCGCATTGTCCAGCTCGCGCTCAAGTTTTATTTCTGAAAGAAGAGATCCCTTGTCATTCCGAGGCCGCCGCAAGCCCGGCGGGTTTCCGCCAGGCGTTGCGACCGAGGAACCTGCTTTTCAGTTGCCAAGCGCCTGTTTGCAAAAGCAGGTTCCTCGGGCCGACAAGCGTCGTCCCTCGGAATGACAGTGGGCAGGGCCCGAGATCGGGCGGACGAGCGCATAGAATCCGCCCATTGACCTCAGCGGAGCAGGAGCGAGGACCCAGGAGCGAGGACCAACGATGACATCATTCACTCGCAGGGCACGGGCATCGAAGTTGCTGGCGTGCGCGTTTGCGCTGGCGTTCCCGCTGGCAACCCGATGCTCCGGGCCGCCGGCTGCGCCCGCGGCGCAGCGGCCCGCTAAAGCCGCCGCGCCGAAAGCGGCGGCTGCCGGCCCGGAGCGCAAAATCACGACGCCGAAGGAGGCGCTGGGATTCGACGTCGGCGATGACTACCAGCTCGCCACCTACACGCAACTCACCGCCTGGTGGAAAAGGCTGGCATCGGAATCCGAGCGCATGAAACTGGTTGATATCGGACAAACCGAGGAAGGCCGCCCGCAGTGGATGGCGATCATCACGTCCCCCGAGAACCACCGCAAGCTGGCCCGCTACAAGGAGATTTCGCGGCGGCTCGCCCAGGCCGAAGGACTCACAAACGAGGATGCGCACGCCCTGGCGCGCGAAGGGAAGGCGGTGGTGTGGGTGGACGGCGGCCTGCATGCCAGCGAAGTCCTCGGCGCCCACCAACTCATGCAATTGGTCTACGAGATGGTTACCCGGAACGATCCGGAAACCATAAGGATTCTCAACGACGTGGTCCTGCTGGCCGTACACGCCAACCCCGACGGAATGGAGCTGGTCTCCGGATGGTACATGCGCGAGCCGGAGCCGGCGAGGCGCAGGACCACCGGCCTGCCCCGCCTCTACCAGAAGTACATCGGTCACGACAACAACCGCGATTTCTACGCCTGCAACATGAAGGAGAGCACGAACATCAACCGGCAGCTCTACCTGGAGTGGTTTCCGCAGATCGTGTACAACCACCATCAGTCGGGCCCGGCCGGGGCGGTGCTGTTCGCTCCGCCGTTCCGCGATCCGTTCAATTACAACTTCGACCCGCTGGTGCCGATCGGCATTGATCTGGTGGCGGCTTCGATGCACACGCGCTTTCTGGCCGAAAGTAAACCCGGCGTGACGATGCGCTCCGGCTCCAGCTATTCGA
>JBKKAI010000497.1:0-2512 GCA_046714815.1 Terriglobia bacterium
CTTCACCACCGTCCCCGGCAGCCAGGCGAAAGTGCGCGTTACATTCGAATACAACGACGAAAGCGATCCCGGCCCTTATCCGATTCCCGCCGACGCGCCCATCGAGGGCGGCAGTGCCTCGACCGGCGACCGCCACGTCCTGGTGCTGGATCGCGACAACTGCCTGCTCTACGAGGTGTTTTCCGCCTTTCCGAACACCGACGGCACGTGGCGGGCCGGGTCCGGCGCCATTTTCAATCTTCGCTCGCATGCGCTGCGGCCGTCCGGCTGGACCTCGGCCGACGCCGCCGGCCTGCCGGTTCTTCCGGGACTGGTGCGGTACGAAGAAGTGGCCGCCGGGGAGATCCGGCATGCGCTGCGCTTCACTGTTCCCCAGACGCGGCGAAGCTTCGTCTGGCCGGCTCGCCATTTCGCGTCCCGGCTGGTGGGCGAGCAGTATCCGCCGATGGGCGCGCGCTTCCGGCTGCGCGCCAATTTCGACATTTCCGGCTTCTCCCCCGAGGTCCAGGTGATCCTGCGCGCGCTGAAAAAATACGGGCTGATGCTGGCCGACAACGGCTCAGCCTGGTTCCTCAGCGGCGCGCCCGACTCGCGCTGGAACAACGACCGCCTGCGCGAGATTCGCCGCCTGCGCGGCTCCGACCTGGAAGCAGTGGACGTCTCGTCGTTGATGGTGGACCCCAACTCCGGGCGGGTGCGAACCAGCAGCCACGTGGTCAATTCCGCAAGCTTCCTTTCCGGACCTGTTTCGCCCGGCGAGATCATTACGATTTTCGGCTCGGGCCTCGGGCCGGCCACCGGCGTGGGCGCGCGCCTGAACGCGGCCGGTCTGCTCGACAACGTGCTGGGCGAGTCCCGCATACTGTTCGACAACGTTGCCGCGCCGATGGTCTATGCGCAGGCCAACCAGGTGAGCGCCGTCGTTCCTTATGGAGTGGCCGGCAGGGCGGCAACCGCGATGCAGGTGGAGTATCGCGGCGCCCGCTCGGAAACGACAACCCTCCCGGTCGCCGAGTCGGCGCCGGGCATCTTCACGGCCGCTTCCTCCGGCAGCGGGCCGGGCGCCATCTTTCACGCCGATTGGAGCCTGAACACGGCCGCCAACCCCGCCGACAAGGGGGGAATCATCATCCTCTACGCGACGGGCGAAGGGCGCACTGACCCGCCCGGCGTGGATGGCAGAATCGCGACGGAAGTTCAGCCGCGGCCGGTGCTCCCTGTTTCAGTGACGATCGGCGGCCTGGCCGCAACGATTTTGTATGCGGGCGCGGCGCCGGGCCAGGTGGCCGGCTTGATTCAGGTGAATGCGCGCGTCCCGGAGGCGGCCGCTTCCGGCGCCGCCGTGCCCATCGTGCTGGCCGTGGGCGCCGCCAACACCAGCCGCCAGTCGGTTACGCTGGCCGTCCGGTAAGCGATATTCGCATGATCGGGCGGGTGGGCGAGCGGCGCGCGACCTCGACGAACCCGGCGCTGCGGAACGCCGAAGCCGTGCCGGTCCAGGCAAACGCGTCGGCCATGCGGCGTTTGCGCGGCTCGACGGGATAGCCTTCCACGATTTCCGCTCCGCAAGAGCGGGCGTGCTCAACGGCGGCTCGGAGCAGCCCGACCGAGACGCCCTGCCCCCGGTACGGCCGCGCGACAAATAGGCACACCACCGACCACACCGTGCGGTCGTCCACCTTCTTCAGAATCCGCGAGCGATCGAGAGCGGGAAAGTTTTCGCGCGGACCCACGGCGCACCAGCCAATCGGCTGCGAGCCCCCAAATGCCTGAATGCCGGGCGGCGGCCCCTCGCCGACAATCCGGCGGAAGGCGCGTTTGTTGCCGGCGCCCTTCTGCCTGTTGAACTGCGCGCGCTTCAGGCGCCACCACATGCACCAACAGCCGCCGCAGGCGCCGCGCTCGCCGAAAAGCCGTTCGAGGCCGGGCCATCGCGCCGGAGTCAGGGCCAGGTAGCGCAGGTCAGACGCGCTCAAGCTCGGCGACGGTTCTTTCATTGCGCACGTTCCCCGTGTTCAGCGTGGATTGGGGCTCAAGCAGCAGCAGGTGGCACAGGCAGGAATGCCTGTGCTGCAGCGCCAGGCTAACTTTTTGCAACACGCCTCGCTCCTTGAACTTTGAACCCGCCGCGGCGGGAGTTTTGAACTTTCCGGTAGTGGCGCCGGGCCTTGCTGCGGTTTCCGCAGACCTTCATGTCGCACCAGCGCCGGGTGCCGTTGCGGCTGCGGTCGAGAAACAGCCAGCGGCAGGCGCCGGCAGCGCATTCGCGGACGGCGGCGGCCTCGGGCGAGGTCAGCAGGTCAGCGGCGGAGCGGGCCACCGCGCCCAGCAGGTCATCCGGCGCCGCTGCGCGCTCCCATCGCCACTCGAAACCATTTTCGGCGGGACCCACACGCAGGCGCGCCAGCGCCCGCGGCAGGGCGGCGTTGAGCGCCGCCAGGTCGGCGGCGCGGGAAGCGTGGCCCGCCGCCGCACGCGAAAAAATCTCGAACAGCGCCTCGCGCAGCGCCCG
>JBKKAI010000498.1:0-2672 GCA_046714815.1 Terriglobia bacterium
CGTCGAGGCTGTGGGAGCGCACCTCAAGTTCGCCCGCCAGCCGTGCCGCGGCCCGGCCGGCCTTCGCCCGCGACAGGAAGCCGCGTGCCGCGTAGGCGCCGAGCGAAGCGGCGATGATGTTGGCCGCGACGGTGTGCTCCAGAAAAAGGCCCTCGCGCTTGCGGTCCTCCGGCAAGTAAACGATGCCGTTGCGCAACGCATCGGCCGGCGAGCCGATGTTCACCGGGCGGCCGCCCACCTCGACCGTTCCCGAATCGCGCGGGCGGAAGCCCACCAGCGCCTGCATGGACTCGGTGCGGCCGGCGCCGACCAGTCCAGCCAGCCCCAGTATCTCGCCCGGCCGCAGCTCGAAACTGATGTCGCTGAACTGGCCGCGCCGCGAAAGGCCGCGGACCGCCAGCAGCGGCGGCTGCCCGGCCGTCTCCGCCGCCGAGCGCTCCGCCGGAGCCGCGAGATCGCGGCCCACCATTTGTCCAATCACGCGCGCCAGCGTCGTCTCACTCACCGCGGCTGTCGAAACCAGCCGGCCGTCGCGCAGCACCGTGATGCGGTCGGCGAGCGAAAAAACCTCGGGCATCCGATGCGAGATGTAAAGGATGGTCAGGCCGCCCGCCTTCAGCCGCCGCAGGTAGTCAAGCAGGCGCGCCGCCTCGCTTCCTTCGAGCGACGAGGTCGGCTCGTCGAGGATCAGCACCCTGGGCTCGGCCGCCAGCGCCTTGGCGATCTCCACCACCTGCCGCAGGCCCATCGGCAGCTCGCCGACCGTGGCCGAGACCGGGATGGGCGCGCCGAACACCGCCAGCAGCTCGGCGGCGCGCCGCCGCATTTCGCGCCAGCGGAGCAGGCCGTAACGGGTGGGCCGCCCGGCGGGGGCGGCGAAAATGTTCTCGGCAACCGACAGGTTCGGCGCCAGGCTCAGCTCCTGGTGCACCATGGACACGCCGAGCCGCCGCGCCTCCATGGGGTGAAACTCGCTGACCGGGCGGCCCTCGATCAGCACGCGGCCCGAATCGGGGCGCTGCGCGCCGCACAGAATGCGCATCAGCGTGGATTTGCCGGCGCCGTTTTCGCCCACAATGGCGTGCAGTTCGCCGCGCCCCACGTACAGGGAGACGGAGGCGAGCGCCTGTACCGGCCCGAAGGCCTTGGATATCTGCTCCAGTTCAAGCATTGTGGTTTAATTCATAATTCATCATTGCCTTTTAAACGCTGCGACATTCTCCTTTGTTACGGCCACGACCCCGGTATCTATCTCCTGCGGAAACGGCATCACCCCGGTTCGGCGCCAGTCGCTGGTCATCTGCATGCGGTTGTGCACCAGGTCATAGAGCAGCGTCAAGCCCAGGTAGGTCATGGTGTAGGTGCGTTGCGCCAATGACGTGTGGATGATGCCCTCCTCGATCAGGTTGAGCGTGGCGTCGTTGCGGTCCATGGCCACGATCTTCACCTTGCCGGTGAGGCCTGCTTCCTTCACCGCGACGGCGGCGCCCTCGCCGCCCGCGGCGTCGCAGGCGCCGAAGGCCGCGAGATCCGGAAAGGCCTGCAGGATCGAGCGCGAGGCTTTCTCGGCTTCGGTGGGCAGGCCGAGGTCGTTGCCGATCTTTACGATCTGGATGCCGGGGTGCTTCGCCAGCGCATCGCGGTAGCCGCGCACGCGCGCCTCCAGGTTCGACTGGCCGGGAATGGAGAGCAGGGCCACTTTCCCGCGTCCGTTGAGCAGCTCGCCCAGCACCGTGCCGGCCTGGAAGCCGGCGCCGTAATTGCCGGTTCCCACGTAGCCGACGCGCTTGCTGTCGCGGGCGTCGGTGTCAATGCAGATGACCGGAATGCCGCTTTCTACGGCGCGGTTGATCACCGGGTTGAGCGCCTCCGACGCCGGGGCGATCAGGATCCCGGCCGGGCGGCGGGCGATGGCCCGCTCCATTTCGATCACCTGCTGGTTGGGGTCGTTGCCGGCCGGCCCGCGGAAGTCGGTGGCCACGCCGATCTGGGCCGCCTTGGCCTCCAGCCCCAGGCGCGCGTCGTACCAGTAGGGGTTGCTGACCGACACGCCGATAAAGATGTATTCCTCGCGCGGGCCGCTGCCGGCCGCGCCACCCGCGGCATCGCCCGAGCCGGCCCGCGGCCACGCCAGCGCCGTTGCCAGCGCCAGGACCACCACACCCATTGCGACATTGAGTTTGCGTTCCATACTTTTGTTCCTGGTAACGGTGAGCCAGCGCCACAGCCGCTGCCCGCGCTCGCCGCGAAGCTGGTCGAGCATCACCGCGGCTATCAGGATGGTGCCCGACACCATGCCCTCGGCGTAATACGAGACGCGCACGAAGCCCAGCCCGTTGGCGATGACCCCGGTGAGCAGCAGGCCAAGGAAGGTGCCGAGGATAGTGCCCTGGCCGCCCGCCAGGCTGGCGCCGCCGATCACCGCCGCTGCGATCGCCTCCAGCTCAAAGTTTTCTCCCGTCGTCGGCTGGCCGATCCCGAGACGCGCCGCATGCACAACGCCCGCCACGCCGGCGAGGGCGCCGCTCAGCGAGAAGACCGCCACGCGCACGCGATCCACGGGCACACCGGAGAGGCGCGCCGCCTCCCGGTGGCTGCCGATGGCGTAGCAGTAGCGACCAAAGCGCGCCCGCGCCAGCAGCAGGTGAACGAGGAGGGCGACGATCGCCAGG
>JBKKAI010000499.1:0-4074 GCA_046714815.1 Terriglobia bacterium
CTCCAAACCAGAGCCGTCAGGATTCAGCAAAACTCCGCGAACGGAGCTTCGAAACCCGCGTCCGAAGCGAGTGAGAGCAACCAGTAATGGCGACGTCACCCCAGCCGCAGGGACCTGATCTTTCGACGCTGAGAATTGACGAGCGCGCCCGGAACCGCCGCGGGCCGGGTAAAGCGCTTGGCCTCTTCGCCGCGCTGGTGGTTCTGGCGCTCGGCACGATGGGCCTGGTGTTCGCGCTCAGGATTCAGAAGCCGGTGGTGGAGGTGGCCGTCGCGCGGGGCGCCGGGCAGAAAGTCACCACGCTGCTCAATGCCAGCGGCTATGTGACCCCTCGGCGGCGCGCCACCGTGGCCTCCAAGCTTACCGGGCAGGTGACGACTGTGCTGGCGGAAGAAGGAATGCACGTCAATGCCGGGCAGGTGCTCGCCACGCTGGATGACTCGGACGCGCGCCGGCGCCTGGAGTTCGCCCGGGCCGAGCGCGATGCGACCGCCGCCTCCATCGCCGATCTGAGGGTGAACCTCGCCGATGCCGAGCGCGAGCTGAAGCGCGCGGAGGAATTGCACGCCTCCGGCATCCAGAGCCTGCAGACGCTCGATCGGGCACGCACCGCCGTCGAGAGCCTGCGGGCGCGCATCTCGCTGGCCGACGAGCAGGTGCGCGCCGCCGAGTCCCGCATCCGCGTGTCCCAGCAGGACCTGGAGAACTGCGTGGTTCGCGCGCCGTTTGAGGGGCTGGTGGTTTCCCGGGACGCCCAGGTTGGTGAAATGGTCTCACCGATTTCCGCCGGCGGCGGTTTTACGCGCACCGGCATCGCCACATTGGTGGACATGCAGTCGCTCGAAATCGAGGTGGACGTGAACGAATCCTTCATTGCCCGCGTCAAGCCCGGGCAAACCGTGAGCGCGACCCTGGATGCCTATCCAAGCTGGCAGATCCCTGCCCGAGTGCGCACCGTGATCCCGACAGCCGACCGGCAAAAGGCGACGGTGAAAGTCCGCGTTTCATTCTTGAAACTTGATCCGCGGATTCTCCCCGACATGGGGGTGAAGGTGGCATTCCTCGAGGATCCGCCGGCGCTCCCGCGAAGCGGGAAAAAGGGACGCCAGGAAACCGCGGCGCAGGCCCTGATTCCCTCTGATGCCGTTCGGCAGGAAAACGGGGCCCCGGTGGTCTACCTCGTTCGCGACGGGCGCCTGGAGCGCCGCGCGGTCAGCCTCGGCAGGCAGCACGGCGCCGACGTCGAGGTGGTGGCCGGCCTTACGGAAGGCGATCCGGTGGTGCTTCGTGGGCCGCGGGAACTGCGTGACGGCCAGCAGGTAAAGATCAAGCAATAATTCGGGGGCGCGGGCGTCTGGCCCGCGTGTCCGTGAAGGGAAAGTTGCGATGGTCAGGCTGGACGGTTCAGGGACTGGCGGCGCCCTCATCCGAGTGCGCGGGCTGGACAAGAAGTACAGCCGCGGCGGCGAGGAGATTGACGTTCTCCAGGGACTGAACCTCGACGTGGACAAGGGCGACTTTGTCGCTTTCATGGGCCCCAGCGGTTCCGGCAAGACGACGCTGCTGAACCTGCTGGGCGGCCTCGACGTGCCGTCCAACGGCAGCATCACGGTGGCGGGCGACGAGATCACGCAGATGTCGCGGCGCAAGCTGACGGCCTGGCGCGCGCGCCACGTGGGCTTCGTCTTCCAGTTGTACAACCTGATCCCCGTCCTCACCGCGTTCCAGAACGTGGAGCTGCCGCTGCTGCTCACCGGCCTCTCCAGGGCGGACCGCCGCAAGCATGTGGAGTTCACGCTGTCGTTGGTGGGGCTGGGCGACCGCATGCGCCACTACCCGCGCCAGCTCTCCGGCGGCCAGGAGCAGCGCGTGGCCATTGCCCGCGCCATCGTCTCCGACCCCAGCTTCCTGCTCTGCGATGAGCCGACGGGCGACCTGGACCGCAAAAGCGCCGACGAGATCATGGACCTCATCTGCCGGATGGTCGGCGAGTACGGAAAAACCGTGCTGCTGGTGACGCACGACCCGCGGGTGGCCGAGCGGGCCGGCGTGGTGCTGCACCTGGAGAAGGGCGTCCTGGTGGAGGCGGCCGCCGCACGGGGAAGCGCGTGAAGTTCCGGCACCTGATCATCGCCAACCTGCTGCGCAAGAAGATCCGCACCGCCCTCACCATCGGCTCGTTCACGGTGGCTCTGTTTCTATTCGGCATTCTCGCCGTCGTGCGCCACGCATTCAGCCATGTCCCGGGCTACGCCGACGCGGGTCGGCTCCTGGTGACCAGCAAGGTCTCCCCCATCCCTATCGTGCCCCTGCCGATTTCCTACCACGATCGCCTTCTGAAGATCCCCGAGGTGAAGCACGTCACCTCCACATGGTTGTCTCCCGCCTGGTACCAGGACAATCGCGCCTTCTTTCCGCAGAGGGCGGTGGATGTTGAGAATCACCGCGTTCTATTTCCGGAGTACCTCGTCGCGGACGACCAATGGGCGGCGTTTGTGGCCGACCGGGAGGGATGTATCGTCGGGGAAGGCCTCGCCAGGAGGTTCAATTGGAAGATTGGCGATCGGGTCCCCGTCAGAGGCGCGATCTCCGGCGGCAAAACCTGGGAATTCAACATCCGCGGGATCTATCGCGGTACGCGGCCGGAGCACGATATCACCAACTTTTGGTACCAACGGAAGCTTCTGGAAGAAAAGGGTCCCCATTTCAAAAGCTATGTCGGCTGGTACATCGTGCGGGTCGTGAATCCGGACAATACGGCCCAGGTGATAAAGGCCATTGACCAGGAGTTCGCCAACTCTCCCAGGGAAACCAGAACGAGCGTGGAAAATGAACTTGCCGCTTCGTTTGTGAAACAAATGGGCAATGTCCAGTTCCTGATGCTGAGCATCGGCGGTGTGGTGTTTTTCACGCTGCTGCTGGTGACCGGCAACACGATGGCGATCGCGGTGCGGGAGCGCGTGGGCGAGCTGGCCGTGCTGAAGGCCCTGGGGTTTTCCGACGTCTTCGTGCTGGCGCTGGTGCTGGTCGAGTCGCTGGTGGTGGCCGCGCTGGGAGGCGCGCTCGGCCTGGGCCTGGCCAAGTTGTTTACTTTGCGTGGCGACCCCACGCGGGGCTTGCTGACCTCCTTCTACCTTCCGGGCCGGGAGATCGCTTACGGACTGGCGCTGGCATTCCTGACGGGCTTGGCGGCCGGACTCCTGCCGGCACTTTCCGCCATGCGGCTGCGCGTGGTTCAGGCCATGAGGAGAGTATGAGGCGGGTGTGATGAAGTTCTTTCACCTGATCCTCGGCAACCTGTTGCGGAAGAAGATCCGCACCGCCCTCACCATCGGTTCATTTGCGGTGGCCCTGTTCCTTTTCGGCGTCCTGGCCGTCGTCCGCGGCGCATTCGCCCGGCTCCAGGACGTCGCCGGTGCAGACCGGCTGGTGGTGGTCAATAGGGTTTCTCCCATGGCGTCCTTGCCGATCTCCTACCGCGATCGGCTCATCAAGATTCCCGGCGTGAAGCAGGTCACCTCCACTTGGATATCTCCCGGCTTTTACCAGGACAACCGCATCTTCTTTATGCAGGCGGCGGTGGATATTGAGAATCACCGCGCCTTGTACCCGGAGTTTATCGTCCCCGACGCCCAATGGGCGGCGTTCGTGGCCGACCGGGAGGGCGCCGTCGTCGGTGAGGGACTCGCCAGAAGGTTCAATTGGAAGATTGGTGATCGGGTTCCCGTCAGGGGCCCGCTGGCCCAGGGCCGAGCCCTGGAGTTCAATATCCGCGCGATCTATCGCGGTACACTGCCCCAGCACGACGTCACCCATTTCTGGTACCAGCGGAAGTTTCTCGAGGAACGGATCCCCTTTTTCAAGGGTCATTGCGGCTGGTACATCGTGCGCGTCGCTCATCCGGACCTGGCCGCCCGGGTAGTGAAGGCCATTGACCGGGAGTTCGCCAACTCGCCCAGGGAAACCAGAACCAACACGGAGAATGAGTACCTGGCCTCGATAGTGAAACAGATGGGCAATGTCCAGTTACATAAGCTGAGCATCGGCGGCGTGGTGTTTTTCACGCTGATGCTG
>JBKKAI010000500.1:0-2994 GCA_046714815.1 Terriglobia bacterium
GCGGACAGGGCCCGAGACCCCAATCCGGTCCAACCCGCCCCGCTCTTGAGCCGGCCCGCGCAAGGGTGTATGCTGCTCGCATTTGCTCGCTCATGGGACTGGAAAACCGGCCCCGTAGGGGGTTGCATGAAGGTTCCGTCCGTACTCACCAGGTCCGCGGTGATCGCCGTGGTTTTGCTGACACCGCTGCCGCAACAGGCGGCGAACGCGCAGATCCTATATGGTGGACTGGTCGGCGCCGTGACCGACTCGACCGCTGCCGCCGTGCCCGGCGCCAAGGTAGCGATCAACGACGCCGCAACCGGCACGACGCGCGAGACGACAACCAACGAATCGGGCGCCTACCGCTTCCCGACCATCGCGCCGGGAACCTACACCGTCACAGTGCAGGCCAACGGCTTTCGCGCATTTACGCAGTCTGGCGTCGTGGTGACGGTGAACAATCTCACGCGCGTGGAGGCACGGCTGGAAATCGGCGAGGTGAGCGAGAGGGTGACCGTGGAAGGCAGCTTGGTAGCGCTGCAAACCGACCGGGCCGAGGTGCGCCACGAGGTCGACAAGACGACGCTGGAGAACGTGCCGATTCCGATCGGCCGCAACTACCAGATGTTGCTGGGAACGCTGCCTGGCATCTCGCCGCCGCAAAACGCGCACTCGGTGCCGGCCAATCCGACGCGCTCGGTGCGCTTTTCGGTGAACGGCACCAGCGACATGAACAACAATGTGCGGATCGACGGAACGACGGCTTTTAACCCGAACCTGCCGCACATGACGGGGATCAACCCGACGCTCGAGGCGATCGAGGTAGTCAACGTGGTCACAAACTCGTTTGACGCCGAGCAGGGTTTGGCGGGCGGTGCGGCCATCAACTTGCAGATCAAGTCGGGGACCAACGAGTTCCACGGCTCGGCATTCCTGCATCATTTCAACCAGAAGCTCAGCGCCTACCCGTACTTCAGCAACCGCTCGGCCGGCCAGCCGAAGTACATCTACAACCAGGGGGGCGGGACAATCGGTGGTCCGATCAAGAAGAACAAGGCCTTCTATTTCTTCAGCTACGAGCGCACCTCCGAACGGCAGAACGCGCAGGCGTTCCTCGACGTGCCGACCGCGGCAATGCGCGCGGGCGATCTTTCGGGATCGCCGACGCCGATCTACGATCCGCTGTCGGGCGCCGCGTTTAATCCTGCGAATCCGAACGCTTACGCGCGGGACCGCGCTGCGTTTCCCAACAACCAGATCCCGCGCTCGCGCTTCTCCGGCCCGGCCAGGAAGATTCTGGAGCTGCCCGACTGGCCGCTGCCCAACGCCCGGGGGCAGGGCGCGCTGGGGATTGATCTCAACTATCTGGCGGGCATCAACTACGCCTACGACCGCGATCAGTTCGATTCGAAGGTGAACCTCAACCTGACGGGAAAGTGGACGGCTTTCCTGCGATTGAGCTTCCTCAAGTACACCACCGACAACCCGGCTCCGTTCGGCCAGTTGGCCGGTCCGGCCGTGCATCCCACCGACTCGCGGCCCGGCAACGGTTTCGGGAACACCTATTCCGGCACTGTTTCGACGAGTTACGCCGCCTCGCCGAACCTGGTCTTCGACGGTTACTACGGCGCCATGCTGCTCGACACGAATGCTTTGTTTCCCGACCTCGACCGCAACATCGCCCGTGATGTTCTCGGTATTCCCGGCGCCAATGGCGATACGACATTCGCCGGAGGCATGGTGCGCATGCCTCTGGACGGGTTCTCGCTGCTGGGCAACAGCAACAACTCGCCGTTCTTCGGCAGTGACTATCAGTACCAGTATGTGGGAAACGGCAATTGGTCAAAGGGTTCGCATGAAGTGCGCTTTGGAGCCGACCTGTACCAGTTGCATCTGAACCAGGGGGTGGCGAACGCGGCAGGAGCGGTGGGCGGACCGGCGGGCGGATTCCTGTTCCGCAATGCGACGACAACGCTGCGCGGCGGTCCGGCGGCCAACGACTACAACACGATGGGTTCGTTCCTGCTGGGGCTGGCGCGCGAGGCGGGCCGCAACGTGCTTTCCGTCCCGGAGTATAAAGTACGGGCGACCTTCTACAGCCTGTATGTGCGTGACCGGTGGCAAGCGACACCGCGGTTGACTCTTTCGTACGGCCTGCGCTGGGAATACTACCCGTTCCCGGCGCGCCCCGAGAGGGGATTGGAGCGATACGACTTCAACACCAACGAGGCGATCTTGTGCGGACTTGGGGCGGCGCCGAAGAACTGCGGCCTGCCGCAGAGCAAGAAGCTGTTTTCGCCGCGCGTGGGGATTGCATGGCGGGTGACAGACACCTTCATCGTGCGCACGGGCTACGGGATCACCTCTGACCCGTTCAGCCTGGGGCGCGACCTGCGGGCGAACTATCCCGTCCAGTTCGTACAGAACCTTGCCTTCGACACGGCCTGGTCGTACTCGACCACGCTGGATCGCGGGCTGCCTCCCAGCCCTGTGGTGCCGGAGCAGGAGCGGTTGCCGCTGCCTTTGACGGCGGCGTTCATCACCGCGGACGAGAACTTCAAACGCGGCTATGTACAGTCATGGAACCTGACCCTGGAAAAACAGTTTGGAGAGTGGCTTGGCTCAGCGGGCTATGTGGCGACGCGTTCGATCCGGCAGACCGCATTCCTGAGTGCGAACTGGGCGGACCTGGGCACGGGTAACGCGGGCCAACAACTGGTGAAGAAGTTCGGCCGCTCCGCGGCCACGACCTTCATCGGGCACGTCGGCGCCAACAAGTACGATTCCTTGCAGGCACGCCTGCAGCGCAGGTTTCGAGGCGGCTACCAGATGCAGGCGTCCTATACGTGGGGCCACGCGCTTGGGTACACGGCGGAGAATTCGACCGACGCTCCGCGTGTGAACCACCCGCGGTATTGGGATTTGAATTACGGCTCCCTGCCGCTGGACATCCGTCATAACGCCGTGATTAACGCAGTGGCGGAGTTGCCTTTTGGCCGGGGCAAGCGCTGG